>OMRR01000056.1 GCA_900313535.1 uncultured Eubacteriales bacterium | reverse complement strand
TGATGATATACTTCTATGTAGTGATGGCTTGAGCAATATGGTTACTAATGAAAAAATGTTTGAAATTATAAATAAGGACGCTCCAGTTGAATTAAAGGTAGACGAACTAATAAATGAAGCTAATAAAAATGGTGGGCGAGACAATATAGCCATTATACTCTTATACATAGATACTATAGATAAAACAAATAGTGTATTTGAGAAAGAAAAAGAAGAGATCAATAGACAAGCATATGAAAGATTAAAAAAGCCTGACAGTGAAAAAAGAGATATAAGAACTATATTAGACAATAGAGCTTCCTTACTAAATAACGAATTCAGAAATAGAAGTAGACGAAGAAAAGAGAGTGAAGAAAATGAAAAATAATAAAGATAATAAACAATTAAATAGATTATCAGGCAAGTATGAAATTATAGAGCAAATTGGTGTAGGCGGCATGAGTTATGTCTATAAGGCATATGACTCAAGGAAAAAGAGAATAGTTGCTATAAAAATGCTTAAGGATGAATTATCAATTGATGAGGATTTCGTAAATAAGTTTAAGAGTGAGGCTTTGGCTTGCAAAGATATTAAGCATGAAAATGTAGTTGCTGCCTATGATGTAGTTGATGAGGGCAATATGCACTATATTGTTCTTGAATATTTAGATGGAACTACATTAAATAAGTATATTAAGCAAAAAGGAAAACTATCAAATGAGGAAGTAGTTGATATTTCTTTGCAAGTTGCCAAAGGTATACAGGCAGCACATAGAAAGGGAATCATACATAGAGATATAAAGCCACAAAACATCGTGATAGATAATAAGGGTGTTGCTAAGATTACTGATTTTGGTATAGCAAGAGCCATCACAAGTACTACCAAAAATATTTCTGTTATAGGTACAGTTCATTATATAAGCCCAGAACAGGTGCGAAATACAAAGGTTGACTTTAGATCTGATATTTATTCATTTGGATGTACAATGTATGAAATGATTACTGGTGAGGTGCCATTTGAAGGCGACACTCCACTCGATATAATCATTTCGCATTTAAGAACTAATCTAAAGCAGCCTCATTTAAAAAATGAAAATATATATAATAGTCTTGAAAAAATTATTTTGAAAGCAACAAGAATGATACCTCGTGAAAGATATCAATCTATGGAAGAAATGATTAGTGATCTTGAGATGGCTTTAGCAGATAAAGAGGGAACATATATTAAGGACAATGTATATGATGAGGATGAAGAAGGTAAGACTGTAATTATTAGTGATGAAGATATGAAGGTTATAAAGGCTGTGTCTGAAAAATATACAAATAAACCTTCATATAAGAACAATAATGAAAAATTAACTCCAGAGCAACAAGAATTCTATGATAAGTATATTAAAGATGGTGCATTTAGACATCATGTACTTATGAGAAGAGTGATTTTTGCTGCCATTATTGGAGTTATAATGCTTTTGGTAATAATGGTGTTTACTGCACTTGATACTAGAAAGCGAGTTGAAAGAAATGATTTGGCGACAAGTAGTAACATAGTTGTAAATGACATAATCAAATCACTTGTAGGATGGGACATTGATTTAGCAAAGGACATAGTTGGTGAATATGGTATAAATTTAAATGTAGTTGGCGAAGAGTATGATGATAATGTTGATTTTGGTAAGATTTCCAAAATAGTAAAGGATAATATAGCAAGTAATAACTCAATTGATGTGATATTATCAAAGGGACCTGAAGTTTTGGATTTTACTGATAAGGATGCTCTTAGAGAGACAAGATGGTCTGATATGATATTAAGACTTAAAGAAAGAGGATTGACTTATGAAGTTTCAGAGATTTCAGATATCAATGTGCCAAGAGGCTATATTATAGGCGTTAGTAAAAACCATTCAAATGATTATGGTCCACTTGTATTTACTGTAAGTAGAGGAATTAGTGATCAGATTAAAACTATGCCAAATCTTGTAAAGAAATCAGTGGATGAAGCGAGGGATTTACTTGAAGCTAATGAATTAGTGCTTGGTAGTATATCATTTGTTAGGGACTTATACATACCTGAAAATCATGTAATTAGTCAATCGGTTGAGCAAGGTACAGAGATAAAGGCTGGTTCAAATGTTGATCTCACACTTAGCTGTGGCATTGATGGAGTTGAATATATAGCAGAAAAGAAAGCTAAATGGTACAGTGAATTGAATACCACATATAGAGTAGTTAGAGATGACAATTCGCCTGTGACAAACTCAAGTGATGAGACTATGATTATTCAAGTTAGATTAGTACAGCACACAAGCGAGGGAACAGTTTATACTGAATTAATAGAGCCTCAAGAGTATAAAATTGGAACTATAATTCCATTGATGTTTTCAAAACTTGAAGGTGAAGAAAAAGTTCAAAATGGTCAAGTGCAAGTTGTAGATGTTGCTAATGACAAAGTTTTGACATCTATAGATGTAATTTTCTGGCCATAGTGGAGGGAATATGTTGAAGGAATTGGCACCATCATTGTTATCTGCTAATTTTTATGATTTGAAAAATGATTTAAGTATTTTAAAAGAAGAGAATGTCAGATATCTTCATTTTGATGTGATGGATGGAATGTTTGTACCCAATATTAGTATGGGCATACCAGTGCTTGAATCTATAAAAAAGAATACTGGGGACACTTTTATACTTGATACACATTTGATGGTGGAAAGACCTGAACGATATATTACTAATTTTAAAAATGCAGGAGCAGACATTTTGACAATACATGCAGAGGCAACTTTGGATTTTGTAGAAGTAATTAGTATTGTAAAAGATCAGGGTATGAAAGCTGGAATATGCGTAAATCCTGAAACTGATATTAAAAAGATTGATGACGCTTTAGGAGTTGCTGACTTGGTACTTGTCATGAGTGTGCATCCAGGTTTTGGTGGACAAAAATTTATGCCTTATGTCTTAGAAAAAGTTAAGTATTTAAAAAGTAAGAAGAATGAGAATAATTATAAATATATGATAGAAATTGATGGTGGTATCAATATAGATAATGTAAATGATGTACTAGATGTAGGTGTAGATATTGTAGTTGCTGGTTCATCGGTATTTAAAAATGATATAAGGGAAAATGTAAAAAGTTTTAATAATATTATAAAAAAGTATAATTAAATTTGGAGTTAAGTATATGAATAAAAAAATAGCGATAGTAAATGATTTGCAGCGTTATGATAGGATGGCATATATGAATTCAATACCAATAATTGCTGCATTTGGAGATAGACCATATATTGGAGTCTCGGAAAATATTAAATATGATGCATTTATTACTGGCTTATTCAAGGATAGTGACAAGATACTTGAGATGAGAGAATTAATTGGAGATACTAAACTTGACAATCCAAGGACTTTAGCACTTATTGACCCTATATTTGCTGATAATGGTGTGAAATATGAAGGAATTACTGATACGCATATTGATAATTACAAAAAACTACTTGAGATATCAGACATCATGACTCCAAATCTTACAGAAGCATGTTTTTTAGCAAATGAATCCTATAATGACTATAGGGAAAAATATTGTACAATACAGTATGAAAGTCACAACAAAGAAAAGACTGATGAACTCTCCAGAAAGATTATTCAAAGCATCTTTCCACTTATAGAAAAACTGAGAGTGAAAAAAAATCAAATTACCATCATTACAGGGATTGAATTATATAATTCTATACTTACAATACTTGATGTATATGATGGGGATCATGGGAAAAGGCAGACTACTTGCAATTACTCTGACAAGATAGAAGAGAGATATGGAGCTGGCGAAATATTTGATGCTATGTTCTTTGAGACTTCAACAAATGGCTTTAATCTTGTAGACGCATTATCTGCATCGACATCATTTATAAATAATTCACTTAGGTTTTCAAGGGATAGAAACCTAGATAAGAATGAAGGCATTGTTTATGAGCCCATACTGTATGACAATATAGCTGCTATGAAGAAAAGACTAGATGAATTAATGAAAAAAAAATAATAATGTAAATAAAGAGGTGTAAAATGTTAGATATTAGATTTGTATATGACAATAAAGATTTGGTAAAAGAGAATATTAAGAAGAAATTCCAAGACGCTAAACTTCCACTTGTTGATGAAGTGTGTGAAGTTTATGATGAAAAAAGAAAAATTCAGACAGCGGCCGATGGCCTTAGACAAAATAGAAATATATTGTCAAAAGAAATTGGTGCTTTGATGGCAAAAGGACAAAAGGAAGAGGCTGAGAAAATTAAGGAAGAAGTTAGAAAGCAGGGGGATGAACTTGCAGCACTTGAAGTGAAAGAAACTGAGATTGAAAAGAAACTTATAGACATATTAATGAATATACCTAATATGATAGATCCTTCTGTACCTATAGGCAAGGATGACTCTGAAAATGTTGAAGTAGAGAAATTTGGCGAGCCAAAGATACCTTCTTTTGAAGTGCCATATCACACTGATATAATGGAGAGCTTTGACGGTATAGATATGGATGCTGCTGGACGTGTCGCTGGAAATGGTTTCTATTATCTACTTGGAGATATAGCGAGACTTCATTCTGCTGTACTTTCATATGCAAGAGATTTTATGATTGATAGAGGATTTACCTATGCCATACCACCTTATATGATTCATGCTGATGTAGTTACTGGAGTAATGTCATTCCCTGAGATGGATGCAATGATGTATAAGATAGAGGGTGAGGATTTATACTTAATTGGTACAAGTGAGCATTCAATGATTGGTAAATTTAAAGACCAATTAATCCCAAAAGATAAATTGCCTATAACAATGACATCATTTTCACCATGCTTTAGAAAGGAAAAAGGTGCACATGGTATAGAGGAAAGAGGAGTATACCGTATACACCAATTTGAAAAGCAAGAGATGATAGTTGTCTGCGAGCCAGAAGAGTCTATGAAGTGGTATAATATACTTTGGAAAAATACTGTAGATTTCTTTAGAAGTTTAGAAATACCAGTTAGACAGCTTGAATGTTGCTCTGGAGATTTGGCTGACTTAAAGACAAAGTCATGTGATGTAGAGGCATGGAGTCCAAGACAAAAGAAATATTTTGAAGTTGGTTCTTGCTCAAATTTAACTGATGCACAAGCAAGAAGATTAAAGATAAGAATCAAGGGTGAGAAAGAAAATTATTATGCCCATACTTTAAATAACACTTGCGTAGCACCACCAAGAATGTTGATTGCATTCCTTGAAAATCATCTAAGAGAAGATGGCACTTTATATATACCAGAGCCACTTCGTATGTATATGGGTGGAAAAGATAAATTAGTGCCAAAATACAATTCTATTACTGTAAAAAAGAAATAATTAAATACGTCAAAACTTAACTAAACTTCTTTTAATAAACTATAAGGAGTAAAAATGAGAGTGTTAGTTGCAGGTGGTGCAGGTTATATAGGAAGTCACACCATTGTAGAATTATATAAAAGCGGTCATAGAGTTGTTTGTGTTGACAATTTGTACAATTCAAAGCACAAAGTAATTAAAAATGTTGAAGAGATTGTAAAAGCAAAAATCCCTTTTTATAAAATTGACTGCTGTGATAAGAAAAAACTTGAAAGTGTTTTTAAAAAAGAGAAAATAGATGCAGTTATAATGTTTCAAGGCTATAAGGCTGTAGGCGAGTCTGTAAAGATTCCTATAAAGTATTATAGGAATAACATTGACTCTGCACTTACTATCATAGAATTAATGGACAAGTATGATGTGCATAATATTATGTTTTCTTCATCTGCAACTGTTTATGGGAAGTCTGCAAAGAGCCCTATAAAAGAAACCTATGATGCCTTAGAATTAAATGAAATTACAAATCCATATGGTGAGACAAAGGCAATGATTGAAAAGATACTTATGGATAAAACGATAGCCGATAGTAAGTTTAAGGCTGTAATACTTAGATATTTTAATCCAGTTGGTGCGCATGAGTCGGGGCTTATAGGCGAGGACCCAAATGGCATACCAAATAATTTAATGCCATATATTGCTAAAGTTGCCACTGGTAAATTGCCGTATTTGAATGTATTTGGAAATGACTATAAGACAAAGGATGGCACAGGGGTAAGAGATTATATACATGTAGTTGATTTGGCAAGAGGCCATGTAGCAGCACTTAAGTGCTATAATAAAAAACAAAATCTATATGTTTATAATCTAGGAACTGGAAAAGGTACATCAGTTTTAGACCTTGTGAATGCATATGAAAAGGCCAATGACAAGAAGATTAATTATAAAATAGTTGGTAGGAGAGCAGGAGATATTGATAAACTTTATTGCAACCCTACAAAAGCAAATAATGAATTGAAATGGAAGGCAAAACTTGATATAGTTAATATGTGTAAAACAAGTTATAAATTTGAAACAAAAGGAGGCTTGGGATGTCAAGAGAAAAAACAGAAGAAAAAATAGATTCTATTAAGGAAAACAAGGCAGTAAAAGATATTAATGAAAGTAATGTCAATGTGGATACTCTAGATCCTGAAACTCTTGAAGTTGAAAAATTAATTGACCCAGAAGTTAATGATGATACTCCTATTGAAGTGCCAAATTATGAAGAAGAGATTGTAAAGATAATTAGAGGTAATTCATCTCCTAAACTTTTGAAAAGTAAACTTGAAGACTATCATGACAATAGCATAGCTGATGCTATGCAACTTTTGAAAAAGCCTGAGAGACAGAAACTTTATCGTATACTTGATGCAGAAGCACTTGGTGCTATTTTTGAATATATTTCAAAAGAAGATGCAAGTGTATACATCAATGAGATGGACTTAAAAAAAGCGTCTACTGTGATTTCTGAACTTGAGCCTGACACTGCTGTAGAGATACTTAGGGAACTTGAAAAGGGTAAAAGAACTTTGCTTATAGATTCGATGGAATCGGATGTAAGAAAGGATATAAAGGTAGTAGCATCATTTGATGAAGACGAAATTGGTAGTAAGATGACTACAAATTGCATCATAATAAAAGATAATATAAGTACAAAGGATGCTATGGCTGAACTTGTAGAACAGGCCAAGGAAAATGATAATATATCAACTATATTTGTAGAGGATAAGGATGGTGGCTTTGTAGGAGCTATTGATTTAAAAGAATTGATAATTGCTAAAAAAGATTTGCCACTTGAAGAATTGATAATGACTTCTTTCCCATATGTATATGGTCATGAAAATATAGATGATTGTATAGAAAGATTGAAAGACTATAGTGAGGGACTTATACCTGTACTTGATAATAATAATAGAATCTTGGGTGTTATCACATCTCAAAATCTTATCGAAGTAGTTGATGAAGAGATGGGTGAAGACTATGCAAAGTTTGCAGGTTTGACTGCTGAGGAAGATTTGTCAGAACCACTTATTGAAAGTTTGAAAAAGAGATTGCCTTGGCTACTTATACTTCTTTGCCTTGGTATGGTTGTTTCAAGCGTTGTAGGTGTATTCCAAGGAGTAATTGAGATTTTGCCTATAGTAATGGCATTCCAGACATTGATACTTGACATGTCTGGTAATGTAGGTACACAAAGCCTTGCGGTTACTATAAGAGTGCTTATGGATGAGAACCTTACATTTAATCAAAAGTTACAACTTGTATGGAAAGAAGTAAGGGTAGGATTTTGCAATGGCTTAATACTTGCAACTTTAGCATTCACGTTCCTTGGGTTATATATTCATTTCTATAAAGCAGAAACTTGGAGAAATTCATATTTAATCTCTGGCTGTGTGGGTATCTCTTTGATTATAGCAATGATAATAAGCTCTACACTTGGTACACTTATACCAATGTTCTTTAAGAAAATAAAAATTGATCCAGCTGTAGCATCAGGTCCGCTTATTACTACACTCAATGACTTGATTGCTGTAGTTACATATTATGGTATGTCTTGGATTTTACTTATAAATATGTTGAGACTTGGAAAT
Source organism: uncultured Eubacteriales bacterium (assembly GCA_900313535.1). GTDB lineage: Bacteria > Bacillota > Clostridia > Lachnospirales > Lachnospiraceae > UBA3633. The sequence goes on along the minus strand of OMRR01000056.1, from coordinate 21,980 downwards.
TTAGGATAAAAGAATTGCTTCTGTAGCTCAGTTGGTAGAGCAACGCATTCGTAATGCGTGGGTCGTGGGTTCAAGTCCCATCGGAAGCTTTAAAGGAGAAAGTATGGCTGAAGAGATTAAGTTTAGTTGTAGTGGTGGATGAGCTGCTAAATTAGCTCCAAAGACTTTGGAGCAGGTGCTTGCTTCTTTACCAAAGGGAATAAAGGATGAAAATTTAATAGTAGGGTATGAATCTAAGGATGACGCAGCTGTATATAAGATAAATGATGATGTGTCAATCATAGAAACCCTTGATTTTTTTCCATCTATGGTGGAGGACCCATATTTATTTGGACAGATAGCTGCTACTAATTCTCTTTCTGATGTGTGGGCAATGGGTGGTAGACCTATAATGGCACTCAATATAGCAGCATTCCCTGACGGCATGGAACCTGAAACTATAGGTAAAGTGCTTAAAGGTGGTGCTGAAAAAGTTATAGAAGCTGGATGTGCACTTTGCGGTGGACATACTATAGTTGATGAAATACCTAAGTATGGATTATCAGTTACAGGAATAGTTGATACTAAAAGGGTTTTGACAAATAATGGCGTAAAGGTTGGAGATAAAATAATACTTACTAAACCACTTGGCATGGGTATACTTCTTACTGCTCATCAATGTGAGATAGATACCAAAGAAGATTTTGATATGATGATTAAGTCTATGACCACTTTAAATAAGTATGCTGCTGAGATTTTGTTTAAGTATAAAATAAATGCATTAACTGATGTAACTGGCTTTGGATTATTTAATCATTTGAATGAAATGCTTGATGATAAGGCATCTGCAAAATTATATATTAATAATATTCCATCTGCTACTGCTAATGTCAAAGTTTTTGCAGAGGATTATTATTATACTGGCGGTTCGCAAAGAAATGAGGACGCCATAAAGGATAAAATTGATTTTGGAAATTGTCCAGAGTGGATAAAATTGCTTGGATATGACCCACAGACAAGTGGAGGATTGCTTTGTAGTATAGATGCAAATGATGCAGATAAGGCAATGGAAGAGTTATCTAAACTTGAATTAAAGAGTGCTATAGTTGGGGAAATAATTGAAAAAGACTCTAAATGTATATATATGGTTTAAAGGGACTTTAGATAGTCCCTTTTTACTTGATTAGTAGATCGCTTAGTATTCTATTTGATACATTTAGACCATCATCAGTAAGAAAATAATTATTATTCTTTTTGTTGATCATGCCCATACCTTGATAGATTTTAAGTGCTGTGCCAAATAATTTTTCAAAATCTTCATTGAATACATTCTGAAATTCTAATGTATTTATACCACTAGTTTTTCTAAAACCAAGCATTACATATTCATTTATATGGTCTATATGATTAATGTTTTTTATCTCATCGTAAAAATCAATTTCATTATTTGATGAGTTATAATTGTTATAGTCAAGTGCGAGATAATCTTTGAATATAGTTTTATTCTTATATCGTCTATTATTTATGTATGATGATGAATTTAGACCAAAACCTATATATGGCACATCACTCCAGTATCCAAGATTATGTTTACATTCAAAACCGCTTTTGGCATAATTGCTAATTTCATATTTATTTAATCTATAATACTCAGTTAGTTCTTTAGTTATAGCATCCATCTTTAGTACATCAACTTCAAGAGGCAGTTGAATTTCATTATTCGCAAGCATCGTCTTAAAAGGGGTGTCGTTTTCTATAATGAGATTATAGATGGAAATGTGCTTTATATTTAGCATTAGTACTTGTTTTAAGGTTTTTTTATAGGATTCTGGACTTTGATTTGGTATGCCATTAATGATGTCTACATTTATATTTTTAAAGCCAATATGGATTGCATCATTATAGGCTTTCAAAAAGTCGCTATAGTTATGAATTCTGCCGAGTAATTTAAGTTCTTCGTCATTTGCTGACTGTAAGCCAATACTTAGCCTATTGACCTTTAAATCAAAGTACTCTTTTAATTTGTCTTCTGTGGCAGAATTTGGGTTTACTTCTATGCTTATTTCGCATTCATCTGACATGGAATAGTTATCGTAGATTGATTTAAGTAACATAGCTATATATTTTGAATCAATGAAACTTGGGGTTCCGCCACCTATATAGATGCTACTTATAGTACAGTCCTTAGCAAGGTTTTTTTTATTTTCTATCTCAGATATTAATTTATTAATATATGTTTCAATTGAACTATCATTTGCATGAAAAGAAACAAAGTCACAATAATTGCACTTTTTTTCACAAAATGGTATATGCACATATAATTCAATGTTACTCATGAATATAATTATAGCATAAATGTATTTTTAATGGTATAATGTAAATATGAATAGTTCTGAAATGCTTGAAAAATTGAAAGAAATTAATGTAGATATTAGAGCAAAAGAATTAAAGCCCTTCTATTTTTTTTATGGCAATGAAGACTATTTCATCACCTCTCTAAAGAATAGCATAATAAAAGCATTTGAAGATAGTACTAAGCTAAATGTTAAATCATATAATAAGGATAATTTTAATGTTAGAGATGTGATTAAGTATGTGCTAAATGAACCTTTTATGAATGATAAGAAATTAATCATATTTGATAATCTTGATTATTTTAAAGTATCAAAAAAAGATAGGGAAAAAGAGATAAACGAATTGTTAGATGCTTTTAACAAGACCAAAGATATAAACATAGTGCTGTTTTATAAGACTGAATTTGATGATAAATATGCCAAGGCGTATAAAGACAATATTATTGCTGATTTCTTCAAAGAAAATGGAGTACTATTGGAATTAAAAAAACTGGATGAGGATACATTGTGGAAATATGTGCAAAATAGATTCAAAAAGAGAAATGTCGAAATTGATAGAGTGAATATAGCGTATTTTATTAGAATTTGTGGCAATGACCTGCTCAATCTATTTAATGAGGCTGACAAGTTAGTTGCATATCTTGGAGATAGAGCTAAGGTTGAGAAAAGTGATATAGACGCGATTGTAACAAGAAGCCTTGATGATAAAATATACACCCTTATAGACTTATACAATACCAATCGAATAGAAGAATCGCTTAAATATTATGGAGATTTGATAACTGAGGGTGAAAAGAATGAAGTTATATTTGCAAGTTTTTCATACAATTACACAAATTTGATAATTTGCAAAGACTATATGGATAGAGGCAAAGGGCTTAAAGAAATATCTGAAATGATGAATATGGAGAATTGGAGAGTAAAGAAACTAATGGATGCAAATAAATTTGTCAGTATGGATACATTAAAATCAAAGGTCAATAGGATAACAAAACTTTCTATTGATAGGATGAAAAGTGATGTCGATAAGGATTTAATGGTTTTGTTATTAATGAATTAGGAGATTGTATTATGAGTATCTTAGATGAAAGATTAGATAAGGCAAAAACAATATGTATATTGGGACACCAAAATCCAGATGGGGATTGTATAGGTTCTACACTTGCCATATATAATTATATAATTAATAAGTATGGCGATAGTAAAGTGGTAAGGCCATATCTTGACGAGTTTTCTAAAAAATATCTAATCTTACCAAATGCTGATAAAATATCAAATGATGATAAAGATGCTACTAAGTTTGATTTAGCTATAATTGTTGATAGTAGTAATGCTGAAAGACTTTCAAGTTATCTAAGGTATTTTGAAGAGGCCAAGGATTCTATAATATTTGATCATCATGAGAATAATACCTTCCCAGCTAAGGTCAGTGTGATAAACCCAGAAAGTATAGCAACTTGTGAGCTGTTATATCCATTTTTGGATAAGAGTTTTATAGATAAAAATGTGGCAATTTGCCTCTACACAGGTCTTGCTACAGATTCAGGTATATTTAGATATAAGGCAACTAATAGAAAAACTTTTATGATGGCTGCAGAATTGATTGATTATGGCTTCGATTTTACTAATTTACTTGATACAATAGTATTTGATAATTCTATAAAACAGAGAAAGGCACAAGGATTAGTGTTTGATAGGCTCAAACTCATATGTAAGGGGCAGGTTTCATATTCATATATATTAGATGAAGAACTTTGTGAATTAGGGCTTGAAAAGAATGATATAGATAATATAATAGTGTATTTGAGAGAGATAGAAAATATCAAGGTGGCTGCATTTGCATATCAGGTTGGTAATGCTGTGTTTAAGTTCAGTTTGAGGTCAAAGTTTGACGAATACAATGTGGCTAAATTTGCTAAAGAACATGATGGTGGTGGGCACCAACTTGCTGCTGGATGTATGTATTATGGTGATATTGACACTATAAGTAAAAAATTTGAGAAGGATATGGCAGAGTTTATTGAAAGCAAATAAGATAATAAATGATATAGATGGGTTAATAGTACTCAACAAACCTAAGGATATGACATCCAATGCTTGCCTTTCTTTGATTAAAAGGACACTTCATCCAAGAAAACTTGGGCATACAGGCACTTTGGATAAGAATGCTACGGGGGTGCTCGTTTGCTTACTTGGCAATGCTACAAAATGTCAAGAGTATCTAATGAAGAGCAAAGACAAAATATATGAGGCGGAATTGATTATAGGTATGGCGACTGATACTGAAGATATAACTGGAAATATTTTAGAATATAAAGAAATAGATAGTTTTGATAAGATCAATCTTGAAAATGTAATTAAAGGCTTTATAGGTGAGTATAAACAGACGCCACCAATGTACAGTGCTAAAAAAGTTGGTGGAAAAAAGTTATTAGACTTGGCAAGAAAAGGTATAGAAGTAGATAGAAAAGAATGTAAGGTTGTAATCAATGATTTAAAAACTAATGGATGCGAAGAATATATATATAATGATAAAAAGCTCATTAAAGTAAATCTGTACATTGATTGCAGCAAAGGGACTTATATAAGGACTTTGTGTAAGGATATAGGGCTAAGACTTGGTAATCCTTCTTGCATGGGAAATTTAAATAGATTAGCAAATGGTGAGTTTAGTATAAAAGATAGTATCACACTAGATAGCATTAAAGAAAAAGTCGCAAACAATGACTTATCATTTATAAAGCCATGTTACTATAATGAATATGATACTGCACTTACTTTTGGAAAATTTGAAACCTTGCATCTTGGACATCAAGAGATTATCAATAAACTTGTTACATTAGCAAAAGATGCTTCGCTAAAAAGCACAGTGATGATAATTGATAATGGCAATGATTCGAAAATCCTTACTAAGGAACAAAGAATTAGTAAATTGAAATATCTTGGAGTTGATAAGATTTGTAGTTTTAAACTTGATGAAAATAATAAAAAGATTAGTGCATATAATTTTGTCAAAGATATTCTTTATACGCAATTAAAAACAAAGATAATAGTTGTGGGAAGTGATTGTAGATTTGGATATAAGGGTGAGGGTGATACTGTACTTTTAAAAAAACTTGGTGATGAATTTGGAATTAAAGTATATGTAATAGATAAATTGAAGGTAGATAATTCAGATATAGATATATCATCTACTTTGATAAAGAAAGAATATGATAATGGCAATATAGATTTAGTAAATAAATTGATGGGTAAATAAAGTATAAGTATGAAAAATGTAGAGATTGAAAAAAAATATCTTGTAAGAATATCTGATGTAAAATTTGATTATAAGAAATATCCTTCAATAAAAATTATTCAGGGCTTTATATATTTAAAACCTGCAATTCGTGTAAGAAAGTCAAATGACAAATATTATCTTACAGTAAAAGATAAGCCACCAAAAGAGATAGACATTAAAAATGATTTAGCGCGTACAGAATTTGAGATTGAAATTACAAAGAAGGCATTTAATGATTTATTAAAATTATGTAAGGGTAGGATTATATACAAAACTAGGTACCTTATACCCCATATAGCCGGTGGGAAGAGGTATACTATAGAATTCGACGTATTTGAAAAGTCCCTAAAAGGCTTATTTTACGCGGAAATTGAGTTCGAAACGGTCAAAGAAGCCTTAAAATTCAAGGATTTGGACTGGTTTTACAGGGATGTCACAGGGGTCAAAAAATACAAAAATACTCAATTAAGTATTTGCAAAAATTTGAAAAATATTATACAATATTAGGGTAAGCATTGGCGAGTGGTCGCTTTGAAAAAAGAGGAAAGTCCGGGCTTCATAGAGCAGGATGCAAGATAACGTCTTGACGGAGTAATCCGCTGAATAGTGCAACAGAAAATATACAGCCTTTATGGTAATGGTGAAAAGGTAGTGTAAGAGACTACCGGGTTCTTAGTGATAATGAACCGCATTGTAAACTCCATCCGAAGCAAGTAGAATTTGGTTTATAAAGTTGCTCGCTTTGACCAAGGTGTACGCTTGAAACTTATGGTGACATAAGTTCTAGATAGATGACCACATAGACATAACCCGGCTTATAGCTAATACTTATTTATAAAATACATAAGGTTTTGCAATGAATATTTCCCTTAAAACATTTAGGAAAATTTCAAAGTTTTTTGTTGTGTGTGCATTGTTTGTATGCATGCTATCTTTTGTTGTAAAAGCTGGAGATTTGATTGAAATTAGAAATGGCGTTAAGACAACATATGAAGAAAAACCAAGACCATTAGTAGATACATTAAATATGAATTATGATTTGAGATGGATACTTGATAGAAAAGGAAATTGGAAACTCAATATTAGAAGAATTAATGGAAGACTTATTGATATATCAAATTGTTGGGTGAGAGTTGGCAACACTGTAACTATTGATGGCAAAAGACAGGTAGTACATGATTTTTATTATTTTGATATTAATGGTTACATGGTTACAGGATGGTATGTTGATAGTTTAAAGAATTATTATTATTTATGCATGGATGATAGTACTGAGCGTGGAAAGTTAATGCGTGGTTGGTGTAAGATTGGTGATGACCATTATTATTTTGATAATGATGGTATACTACAAAGAAATATAATTACGCCAGATGGTTTCTTTATTGATGAATATGGAAGATGGAGATAACTTATTTAGAGATTTAATGTATAAATCTTATGCGGGTTTGTGCCCGCTTTTTTATTCAAAACGCCCAATTATGTATAATTATGCAATATTTATGCGTATTTTTGCATAAAAATAAAATTTAATACTTGACAATGGCATACAATGTGATAAAATATGTATAAATATTCATATATGATATTAAAAATGTTAATTTGGATTATAAATCCATAAATAAAAATAAATTTTTTAGTTTTCAGTGTATTGAAAACTTAGGAGGAAAAAAATGAAAAAATTATTATCTCTTTTAGTAGTATCTTGTATGGTTTTAGGTTTGGTTGCTTGTGGCAATTCTAAACAAACAGGAAAGTTAATTATGTGTACAAACGCAGAGTTCCCACCTTATGAGTATAAGGATGGCGGAGAGTTTGTAGGAATTGATGTTGAAGTTTCAAAGTTAATTGCACAAAAGTTAGGCACAGAAGTTGAAATACTTGACATCGCATTTGATTCTTTAATCCCAACAGTAATGAGTGACAAAGCAGATTTCGCTATGGCAGGAATGACTGTAACTGAGGACAGAAAAGAGAATGTTGATTTCACACATACATATCAAACTGCAGTACAGGTAGTTGCTGTCCCTGTAAATAGTAGCATCGCATCAGTTGATGATTTAAGTGGAAAGAAGATTGGTGTACAACAAGGAACTACAGGTGATATTTATTGTACAGGTGATTTTGGAGAATCAGCAATTGAGAGATTCCCAAAGATAGTTGATGGATTCCAAGCTATGAAAACTGGCAGAATCGATGCTTGCGTTGTTGATGATCAAGTTGCTAAGGCTATCGTTGCACAAGATGCATCTTCATATAAGATATTAGATACAGCTTATGCAGAGGAAGAGTACGCTATAGCTGTTAAAAAAGGAAATACTGATTTATTAAATAAGTTAAATAAAGTTATAGATGAAATTAAGTCAAATGGTGAACTTAAGGCAATCGTTGACAAGTATATAAAGTAATATATAGTAGTATTTAAAAGTTCTAATATGGAAAATATAATTAAAGCATTAAATTTAAATCTAATAAAAGATGATAGGTACATGTATATTGTAGATGGCCTAAAAAATACTATGGTCATCACTATATTTGCAACTTTGCTTGGAATTTTTTTGGGATTGATAGTAGCCCTTGTAAGGACCACATATGATAATACCAAAAAATTAAAAGTATTGAATGCTATATGTAACTTATATATCACAGTCATAAGAGGTACTCCAGTTGTTATTCAGCTTATGATTTTGTTCTTTTGTATATTTACTTCAAGAGATGTGAGCGGAGTAATGATTGCAATTATTGGTTTTGGTATTAACTCAGGTGCCTATGTGGCTGAGGTGTTTAGGTCCGGGCTTATGTCAATTGACCATGGGCAGATGGAAGCCGGAAGGTCGCTTGGCCTCTCATACCTTGATACTATGAAATATATAATCATACCACAGGCTTTTAAAGTTGTGTTGCCTACACTTGGAAATGAGTTTATAGTTTTAATTAAAGAGACATCCGTAGCTGGTTATGTTGCTGTGCAAGATTTGACAAAGGGTGGAGACATTATAAGATCAAGAACTTATGACGCATGGACACCTTTGTTGATTGTAGCGGGAATATATTTATTACTTACATGCATTTTTTCTGCACTCGTTAAGAAACTTGAGATTAGTCTTAGAAAGAATGAGAAGCGGGGGTAATGTATGGAAAAATTGCTAGTTATTAAAAATTTATGCAAGAGTTTTGGAGATCATGATGTATTAAAAAATATTACCATGGACATAAACAAGGGAGATGTGTTATGCCTTGTAGGCCCAAGTGGTGGTGGCAAATCAACTTTTCTCAGATCGTTAAATTTGCTGGAGACCCCAAGCAGTGGAAATATATATTTTGAGGGGATAGATATAACTGACCCTAAAACTAATATAGATTTGGTGAGAAAAAAGATTGGAATGGTATTTCAACATTTTAATTTGTTTCCACATCTTACGATCTTGGAAAATATGACTCTTGCACCTATCAAAGTGTTGAATGAAAGCAAAGATAGTGCTGTAAAGAGGGCTAAAGAATTACTAAATCGTGTTGGCCTTATTGATAAAATAGACACATACCCAAATATGTTATCTGGAGGGCAGAAACAAAGAGTTGCTATAGTGAGAAGTCTCATGATGAACCCAGATGTTATGCTTTTTGACGAGCCAACATCTGCACTTGATCCTGAAATGGTGGGAGAAGTGCTCGATGTTATGAAAGAACTCGCAAGAGAAAAGATGACTATGGTAGTTGTCACTCATGAGATGGGCTTTGCAAGAGAAGTTGCCAATAGAGTTGCTTTCCTTGATGATGGAGTTTTGGCTTATGAAAATTCTCCTGATGCATTTTTTAAAAACCCAGATAATGAGAGATTAAGAAATTTCTTAAGTAAGGTATTATAAAGGTGAGAATATGGATAAAAGTAAAATTAAAAAAGTAGTATTAGCTTATAGCGGAGGACTAGATACATCAATAATTATTCCTTGGCTTAAAGAAAACTATAATAATTGTGAAGTTATAGCTGTGTCGGGTGATGTTGGGCAAGGCGATGAACTTGAAGGACTTGAAGAGAAAGCTAAGAAAACAGGTGCATCAAAGTTGTATGTGCTTGATCTAAAAGATGATTATGTTGACAATTATGTAATGCCAACTATGAAAGCTGGAGCAATATATGAAGAGTATTTGCTTGGCACAAGTCATGCAAGACCTTGCATAGCTAAAGGCTTAGTTGAGATAGCTATAAAAGAAAATGCTGATGCCATAGTTCATGGCTGCACTGGAAAGGGTAATGACCAAGTAAGATTTGAGTTGGCGGTAAAGCACTTCGCACCAAATATTCCTATCATAGCACCATGGAGAGAGTGGAGTATTAAATCACGTGAAGAAGAAATTGATTATGCTGAAAAGCATAATGTACCACTAAAAATTAATAGAGAAACCAATTATTCAAAAGATAAAAACCTATGGCATTTATCACATGAAGGACTTGATTTGGAAGATATAGCAAATGAACCATTATATGATAAGCCAGGATTCCTTGAGATGGGTGTATCACCTACAAAAGCAAAAGATGAGCCAACGTATGTTACATTGAAATTTGAAAAAGGTTTACCTGTTGAATTAAATGGCAAAAAGTTAAAAGCAAAGGATATAATTTTAGAATTAAATAAAATTGGTGGTGAGAATGGTATAGGACTTCTTGATATAGTTGAGAATAGACTTGTAGGTATGAAGTGTAGAGGAGTATATGAGACACCAGGAGGTACTATACTATATAGGGCTCATGAGGCGCTTGAGACAATTTGTCTTGATAAGATGACTCTACATGAGAAACAAAAATTAGCTATAACATTTGCTGAACTCGTATACAATGGCTTATGGTTTTCTCCATTGAGAGAGGCATTATCAGCATTTGTGGATAAGACTCAAGAGACTGTGACAGGAGAAGTAAAATTAAAATTATACAAAGGAAATATAATAAAAGCAGGCTTAAAGAGTCCATATTCATTATATGATGATGAACTTTGCACTTTTGGTGAGAGTGATTATAATCAAGCAGATGCTGCAGGATTTATTAATTTATTTGGATTGTCAACTAAGGTCGATTCACTTATGAGAAAGAAAAGTGGCTTGATGAAATAATTGATAAGTATTTTTAAAGGATTTCTAATATGTCAAAACTATGGAAAGGTCGCACTAGCGCTAAGACGAGTGCATTAGCTGATGAATTCAATTCATCAATTAAGATTGATAAAAGAATGTATAAAGAAGACATAGAAGGGAGCATGGCACATGTTGCTATGCTCTCTCATTGTAATATAATTAGTTCTGCTGATGCAAAAAAGATTTCAGATGGATTGAAAAAGATTTTGTCTGATATTGATACTGGGAAACTAAAGATAGATGATAAGGCAGAAGACATTCATATGTTTGTTGAAGAAGTGCTTACCAAAAGAATTGGTAATGTGGGTAAAAAACTTCATACTGCAAGAAGTAGAAATGACCAAGTAGCTCTTGATATACGATTAAACTTAAGAAAAGAAATCACACTTATTAACTTTAGTATTGATAAGCTTATTGCTTTGATTATAGACATCGCAAATGAAAATAAAGACACCGTCATGAGTGGTTTTACCCATTTGCAAAAGGCACAGCCAATAACATTTGCTCATTATATACTTGCATATGGAATGATGTTTAAACGAGACATGGAAAGATTGTACGATTTATACAAAAGAGTGAATGTGTCACCTATAGGTGCCTGCGCACTCGCTGGCACTACTTATAAGACAGATAGAAAATATGAGGCTAAACTTTTAAACTTTGATGCTATCTGTGAAAACTCTATAGATGCGGTGTCTGATAGAGATTTTATTGCTGAGTTTGCATCTGATTTATCTATTATCGCTATGCATTTATCAAGGCTTGCAGAAGAGGTGGTTATTTTTACAAGTAATGAATTTGGATACATTGAACTTTCGGATGCTGTGACTACTGGTTCTTCCATAATGCCACAAAAGAAGAACTCCGACATGGCAGAACTTGTAAGAGGAAAGACCGGAAGGGTATATGGAAATCTAGTAAATATTTTGACATTACTTAAGGGCTTGCCACTTGCTTATAACAAAGATATGCAAGAGGATAAGGAATTAGTATTTGATTCTATAGATACAGTCAAAATGTCAATTGACATTTTTATTGAGATGCTTTCAACTATGAAGATAAATAAAGAAAGGATGAGAGAGGATGCTGCTACTGGGTTTATAAATGCTACCGACCTTGCAGATTATCTTGTTACTAAAGGAATGGCATTTAGAGATGCTTATAAGATTTCTGGTGAGATTGTACATTATTGTATCAGCAATAAAGTAGATAAGTTTACTCTTGAAACCTTGCCTTTGACTATATATAAGAAATATTCAAAATTATTTGATAAGGATGTATATAAATATATTAACCTTGAGACCTGTGTCAGCAGGAGGACAAGCTATGGTGGCACATCATCAAAGAATATTGAGAATCAAATAAAGTTTCTTAAATTGGGGTAGATATGAAGCTTGAAAGAATTCTTTCAATAATACTTTGCATTGCAATGGTGACGGTTAATTCGTTGCCTAATTTTGCTTACGAAACTACAACTAGTGAAGAGAAATCAACAGTTGAGTCATCAATCGTAGAATCAGCAAATGAAGAATCGACAAGTGAAGAATCATCAAGCGAGGAATCAACAAGTGAAGAATCAACAAGTGGAGTAGTACAAAGTGAAGAGAGCAATAGCGAAAAAGTAGAACAAAGTACAGAAACTACTACAGTTAGCACTGAAAATGTAACTTTAAGAGAGAATTCAAATGAAGATATAGCGACAAAAAGTGAAATTGTTGAAGAAGAAATTGAGATTAGTAATATAAGTATTGCTACGAAAAGTAATGCGGATAGAGAAGATGATATTTATGAAGAAGAAATGATAGAAAGCCTTAGAAATGGTTTAGGATACAATGCTTTTGATTTTGACCTTGAAGTTGATAAGATAAAAAAGAAGAATAGCATAAGAACTTTTGGAAAAACTTTAGATCAGAAATTTGACCAAAGAGAACATACTAACGATAGTGGTCTATGTATAGTCCCACCTGTTAGAAGACAAAATCCTTTTGGCACTTGCTGGGTATTCTCTACTTTGGGCATGATAGAGACTTCAATAAGAATTAAAAATTATGTAAGTACTGACGAAGAATCTAACTTAAGTGAATCGGCCTTTGCATATTTTGCATCGTCTGGACTTGAAAATGTAACTAATAATGCGAGTTATATTGATAAGCCTGGAGTTGAAGGTAGAGATTATACAACTTTATATGGAGATTATTTTGTAGCAATTGGTCATCCAGAGTGGTTTAATTTTGCAGAGGTTGGTGGAAATCAAGCTGAAGGTACTTTACTTGCATCTACCTATATGGGTATAGTGCTTGAAGATGAATATACAGAATATACAGAGGCTAAAGTAAATAATATACTTGCAAGTGGACTTGATGGTAAGTATGCATTCAATAGCAATGCATTTGAGATTGGTGAAGTATATATCTTCGACAAAAATGATATTGATGAGATAAAAAGTGCAATTGTAAAGAATGGTTCGGTCGGAATGTCATACTATGAGGGAAGAAATTCAACAAATACAAAAAAGGTTGATACAGAATATTATTATTTGGCACCCAAGAAAATATATGATGAAAGCCATAATATAATTAATGCAGAAACAAATCATGCTGTAATGGTTGTAGGATGGGATGATACTGTGAGCAAAGATACCTTTACATATTATAATACTGAAATGGGAACCACTGAATCTGTGGATGCAGATGGTGCATGGCTTGTGAGAAATAGTTGGGGAGCATCAAATAATAATATGCATGATGGGTACTTTTGGATATCATATAAGGACCCAAGTTTAAGTTCATTGTTTTATTCTGTAGATGCTATAAAGAAAGATACATATAAGTATAATTATCATTATGATACTACATGTAGTACATCTTATGGACCTAAATCAAATCCATTTGCCCAAGTTTATAAAGTTAGTGATGATTTTGATCAAAAACTTGAAGCTATAAATCTTGCAGTGGCAAGTTCAAATGCAAAGTATGGTGTTGAGATTTATATTAATGATAATGCAATGAGTAACCCAACTGATGGAACATTAAAAACTAGCATGGGAGTGGAGAAAGAATCAGCGGGGGTACATTTAGTTGTGCTTAATGACCCAGTGTATTTAAAGAAAGGGACATATTTTTCTGTGGTTATAAAGCCATATAATACTTTCTCTATATTCGTTGATAAATCTATAGATTGTAGAATGACATCTCCAAAAGTGTTTTACAATGAGGTGGAACTTGGTCAGACATTTGATCTACATTCATATGGTTCTAATTCATTTTGGGATGATTGTAATGATAGTAATCCAGATAATTTTATTAAGAATGGTATAACCTATGGTACAAGTTATAGAATTAGAGCATTAACTAATCCTACATTTTCGATAACATTTAAACCCGGCGGTGGTGATGGTGAAATGACACCGCAGAGTATAGACAAAAGCGGAACTACTAAATTAGATCCAAATAAATTCACAAGAGATGGATATTATTTTACAGGATGGGTCAATGAAGCAACAGGTGATAGATATGATGATGAAGGTAATATAGATACAACTACTGATGTCACTTTGACAGCTGAGTGGGCACTTGCCAAATATTCTATAAAGTATATGGTAGACAGCGATGTGACTATAAGTACAAGTTCTGTAATCAAAACTTATACTCAAAATGTAACTTTGGAAGTACCGACAAAGACTGGATATGTTTTCTATAAATGGTATAGCGATAATGGATTGCAAAACGAGTATAATGGTACAACAGATTTAAGTTCAAAACATGGGGATGTAAAAAATATATATCCGAAATGGAATCCTAAAGAATATGATATAATATTGCATGATGAGGGTGGCACTGGTAGCACCACAGCATATCCTACATCGTATTTTGCTGGCGATGAAGTAGATTTGCCTATGGATTTGATTAAGAATGATAGGAATATAGTTGGATGGTATGATAATGCATCATACACTGGTACGAGGTACACAAAAATCACTTCTGACGCTAGAGGTATAAAAGAGTTGTGGGCTAAGTATGCAACGGATTTAACTATTACATATCTTCCAAATGGTGGGACAGGCACTATGGATGTACAAACATTTATTGAAGGCAAAGCACCAAAACTTAACCCAAATTTATTTACTAAGAGTGGATATTCATTTGATGGGTGGTTAGCAAGTAATGGTGGATCATATGGAAATGAGGCCACACTCCCTATACAATATGATAATTTGGTGATGAAAGCTAAATGGTTAGAGATTAGTAATAATAATTCAAATAACAACAACAATAATAATAATGGCGGCGGTGGTAGTTTAAGTAGAGGTAGTTCTATATCTGCAGCTGCAGCGGCTATGAATAATACTGCCATAACTGAAACAAGAATAAATGTATCAATGTCTTCAGTGCCAATTAATAGAAATACTAAGAATGCAACTTGGAAGTCTTCGGGAAATGGCAAATGGAGATTAAGTGTAGTCAATGTTTTTGGGGTGGTAGAACAAGTTAAGAATTCTTGGGCATGTATAAATACAGATGCAAATATCAATGGGCAAAAAGTGAGTGTAGATAATTATTATTTCTTCGATAATAATGGAGATATGATTACTGGCTGGATTACTGATAATTCTGGTAAAAAGTATTATCTTGAAACTGCAAATACAAGTGAGATGGGCAAGATGGTTCGTGGTTGGGAAAAGATAAATGGCAAGTATTATTATTTTGATAGAAATGGTATATTAGTTACAAATGGCGCTACACCAGATGGTTATAAGGTAGATGCAAGCGGTGCGTGGATTAGGTAAAATACATAAAATATACACAAATTGGTGATATTATATAGTTATGAGTAGAACAAATACAAAATATATACTTTTTTCTATAGCCTTCATGCTTTTAATTATAAATATTTCCTTTGCAGATATATTGGTAGATAAAAAGGGCAAACCAATAGAGGAAGTTTTAGTGCCAACTGCAGAGACGACTATCGATCCTAATACTATGACAGATGCTGTAAGAAGGATAGTTAAGGATGAGTTTAAGGATTACACTGGACAAAAGGCAAAATATAGTGGCCCAAGTCAAAATATTTATTCAAAGGGATATATATATCAAGGAAGTAGTAGTAATGATGATAAAAATAGTGAGTACACACTTATTAGATATACTGCTTCTATAACTGATGTGAATGAAGAACAGTATGAACTTAGGCAAGATATAAATAAGGATAGAATGAGACTTTTAATTAAAGTGGCTGGAGTTGGAGAGTTTGAAGCAAAAAATGGATTTTATAAACTTGATGATAAAGTGTTTTACTTCGATGAGAACGGGCTTATGGTTTTAGGACCTGCATATGATGATATTGGAAATTATTATATGTTTTCATATGAGACGGGGGAATTAGTTGAAGAGATACAGGTAAAATAAAAAAAAGAGGAGTTTGATCCTCTTTTTTTAATCCTCAATATTTATTGAGTTGAACATTATTTTATTGTGATTTAGTAAATCTTTTTCTCTAGTATGACAGGTAAATATAATTATCTGAGTATTTATACAGTCTAAATACTTAAGTGTTGATTCTAGACGATTGTTGTCATACATTGCAAAGCAATCATCAAATAGTAATGGTAGGTTTTCCTTACCTCTACATACTATATCAGATATAGCAAGGCGGAGGGCAAGATATATTTGATCCATAGTACCAGTACTTATTTTTGATAATGGTATTGTTTTATTTTCGTAGTTAATAGTTACATTTAATGCATTGTCAACATTTAAGCTATTGTACTTATTATTTGTTAGGGCTACTATATAATTGCTGATTGATCTATTTAAGTGTGTGCCAAACATTATTTGTATCTCGTTGGATAGGCTTGTCAAAGTTTCTATTGCTAAATCTATACTTTCAATTTCTTTACTTATAACATCATTGTTTGTAAGGTCTTGCTTAAGTATTTCATTTTCATTTTTTAATGCATATAGTTCGTTATACTTTTGTTCAACTTCATACTGTATTCTTTGCTGTGATTTGATTGCATCTGCGTATTCGGCTTGTTTTTTTAGTAATATGTTGTTTTCTTCAGTGAGTAATGCAATTCTTGCTTCAGCATTGTCAATAGATTTTGCAATTTTTTTCATTGAGTTTATATGTTTTTTGAATAATGCCATATTTTCGCTTGTAACTTCATCGTCATTAATCTGTTGGTTAAAAATATCAGATAATATGTCTTTAATCTCATTAGATTTATTTAGATTTTGGTAATTATTAAATAGTAACAATATATTTCCAATAATCAAGATAATACCTATACATAGTAGTATAGCTATAAGTATTATTGGGTGGAATGGTAGATTTACTATAAATTGTGTAAGCCCTGAAAGAGAATATTTAGCATTTTTGACATTTAGTATAGTTGCCACATCTGGGTAAGTTACTACTAAAAATAGGAAACTAAATATAATAGATATAATACCTAGGGCTATATATAAGATATTGAGAATTGAGTGCCTTATCTGCCTAGTATTATTCATCACAGGTTTATAATCAAAGTAAATTTTATTTGTTTGCTTTAGCAAAGAGTCTATGTCTTCTTTAGAAACAAAACCAAAAGTATCCAAGATTTGCTTTTTTCTAATATTATCTTGTTTTAATTCTTCAATTTCATTACTGTTATAGTCAATTTTTCTTGCTTCGCTAGCTTTCTTTTGTATTAACTCTGGCAATTTATTCTCGTAACTCTTATTTGATAATTCCTTTTCTATATTCTTTATATTACCAAGCTGTTTATTGTAATTCATTGTTGCATCAGACTTAACTTTTAGAGTTAAAGAGTTTTTTCTTTGTCTTAAAAAATTAATTGCTGAAAGAGTATTGATTGACATGTCTCCAGATGTATTTAAATTGGCAATAAACTTATGTAATTCATCAACTATGCTTTTATCTTGTGCAGATTTTAACTGACCTATACTTATTGTATTGTCAAATGAATCTATAGTTAGATTATGTAAAACATCATTTAAGAATACCGCTGGTTCGCTTATAAGTTTATTGTCATTATCTAAGTCCCTAATTTCTAAAACTTGATTTTGTTCGTCAAAGTTTCGATATATCTGGTATTCCTTACCTTTGTGCGTGAAACTTAGAGTACCATCAAATGTTTTGTCATTTCCCCATGGAGAATACTTTTCATATATGTCAATTTGTGCTTTGCTTTTTCTCTTTTTTATACCAAAGAGCATTGATTTGATAAATGTATGAGTAGTACTTTTACCAGCTTCATTGTTTCCATACACTACATTAAGACCATCAGTAAAACTGATAGCCTTGTTGTTAAACTTACCAAATCCATTAATATTTATACTTGTAATCTTCATTAATTCTCGCTTTTGTCGCTTGTCTTAATTAATGCGTGAGTGCCAAGGTATAGTGCCTTTTTCTCAATCTCTGACAATTCAGAATTGCCACTTGTCATTCTTCTTATAAAAGCACCAATCATGTCCTGTGGATGCTCACTTGATAATTTTACAAAGTCATATTTAGGGACTGCCCTATCTATTACTTCTGCAATCCTTATTTTTTCATCAAATATATCTCTACTAAATTCTAAATCTGGATTTTTGAAACCAGTTATTTCAATTTTATAAATATTTTCTAAACCTAGTTTAAGCACTTCTTTTGACACATTTTCTATTACATCTTCTTCGGTATTTGAGCCATTTACCTTTATAGAGATAGGAATGTATTTTATTTGAGACATACTTTCAAATTTAATATTTCTTGTCCTTCGTGTATGCTCATTAATTTCACCAATTATTATTCCGTGATCGCCAATATCATTTGAATCAAGTGGTTCAGGGCTACCAGAATAATATGCCTTCTTGTCGATAACAGTTTGAAAATTTCTATTTGAACCTAGTGCAACATATGAGAAATTTTTGTTTTCAAGTTTTGACAAATCAAAAGGGCAGTGGCTTAAGTCACCACCATAGGCAAGAAGTATATGTATGTTTTTATCATCATCTGGGGTTATGGAATTGATTATTGGAGTAGTATCTTCCATAGAATAATATGAGAATCCATGTACTATGCATTGTTTGTTGCCAATATCAAATGAGAACTCAGTGTTGTCAAGAAAATAGAATACATTATCAGAAAATGTGTAGTTCAATATAGGCGAGTTAGGCTTTATGTGATCAGCACTACCTGCTATTATAGCTACATAAGTGTCTGGGATGGTTCTAAATAACTCATCAACATATTGGAGTTCTTCAGTTAGTGGTTGATGGTTAAATAAATCACCAGAAATAAGAAGAAGGTCTGCTTCTTCATATTTGCACTTTCTTATGACATCGGCAAAGGTCTCTTTAATATCTTTTGATCTTTCTTCTGACCATGGCATAGTAGGGTCAGGAGACATCCCAATGTGTATGTCAGATGTATGAATAAACTTCATTTTAGATATCGCAATTATTTACTGTTCTTGGATAAGGGATGGCATCTCTAATATTTTGAACGCCAGTTACGTACATTACAAGTCTCTCAAAACCAAGTCCAAATCCAGAGTGAACAGTAGATCCATATTTTCTTAAATCAAGATAAAATTTATAATCATCAACATTTAAGTTTGTGGCCTTCATTTTTTCTAATAAAATATCGTAATTGTCCTCTCTTTGTGAACCACCTATTATTTCACCGATGCCAGGTACAAGACAATCTACAGCAGCAACGGTCTTACCATCTGGATCAAGTTTCATATAGAATGCTTTTATTTCTTTTGGATAGTGAGTAACAAATACAGGCTTCTTGAAAATAACCTCTGTCAAATATTTTTCATGCTCAGTCTGTAAATCAGCACCCCAAGAAACCTTATATTCAAATTTATCATTATGCTTTTCAAGTTCTTTAACTGCATCAGTATAAGTTATAACACCGAAATCAGAGCTGACTACATGTTTTAACCTTTCAAGTAATCCATTGTCAAAGAATTTATTAAAGAATTCCATCTCTTCAGGAGCATTTTCTAAAGCATAATTAATTACGTATTTAAGCATGTTTTCTGCAATGTTCATATTGCCTTCAAGGTCTGTGAATGCCATCTCAGGTTCTATCATCCAAAACTCAGCAGCATGTCTTGCTGTATTGGAATTCTCTGCTCTAAATGTAGGACCGAAGGTATATATATTTTTAAATGCTTGGGCAAATGTCTCACCATATAATTGACCACTTACTGTAAGGTTAGTAGGTTTATTAAAAAAGTCATTTGAAAAATCTACACTGCCATCTGGATTTTTTGGAATGTTTCTTAAATCAAGTGAAGTGACTTGAAACATCTCGCCAGCACCTTCACAATCTGAACCAGTAATTATAGGAGTGTGTACATATATAAAATCATTTTCTTGGAAAAATCTATGTATAGCATATGCAAGTAAAGAACGAACTCTAAATACTGCTTGGAAAGTATTGGTACGTGGTCTTAAATGATTTATAGTACGCAAAAATTCCAATGTATGCTTTTTTGGTTGTATAGGATATGTCTCATCGCATGGTCCATTAAGAACAATATCTGTAGCGTGCAATTCAAATTTTTGCTTTGCTTTTGGTGTCGCAACTATATTACCTTTTACAGTTATGGCACAGCCTACGTTTAATTTGGCAATGTCTGCAAAGTTTTTTAACTTTTCATCATACACTATTTGTAGTGTGCTAAAAATAGTACCATCACTAAGTACTATAAATCCGAAAGTTTTAGAGTCACGATTGGTTCTTATCCAACCAGTTACAGTAACCTCTTTACCTATGTATTTTTCGCTTTCTTTAAATAATTCTCTTAAGTTGATTGATTTTTCCATATAAAAACACCTCAAAGTCTTTTAGTTTTTAGGCATCACAAATGTACAAGTTATGCACTTTTTGCCTTTGCCTTTATAACCATACTATTATATATTATAAGTACATAATTAGCAAGTCAAAAGAGTTATAAGAAGTGCAAATTTGCACAATGTGACATATATATCACATCAATTTCAATAGAATATACCTATAGATTAAAGTATTTGACTTTGAAAAAAGTAAATATTTTGCTATAATATTGAATGAGACAGTACTATTAAGTAATAGTATTTATAAGGAGAAAGAATATGGCAAAATCAGTATCAAAAGAGCCAGTAACTCGTGTATCAGGCAGTACTGAAGATAAGTTAAAAACACTTGATTCAGCGCTTACACAAATTGAAAAGAAGTTTGGTAAAGGTTCAGTAATGAAACTTGGTGAATCTTTAGTGGACTTAAACGTAGAAGCTATTCCTACAGGTTCTATATCGCTTGATATAGCACTTGGAATTGGTGGTATACCAAGAGGGAGAGTTATAGAAGTATATGGACCAGAGTCATCTGGAAAGACTACTGTGACACTTCATATGGTCGCAGAAGTTCAAAAAAAGGGTGGCATAGCAGCATTTATAGATGCAGAGCATGCACTTGATCCGGTATATGCAAAAAATATTGGTGTGGACATAGATCATTTATATATTTCTCAACCTGATTCTGGTGAACAGGCTCTTGAAATATGTGAGACAATGGTTAGGTCTGGTGCTATAGATTTAGTTGTAGTCGATTCAGTTGCAGCACTTGTTCCTCAAGCAGAGATAGATGGTGACATGGGTGATTCAGTGATGGGTATGCAAGCAAGACTTATGTCACAGGCACTTCGTAAATTAACTGCTGTGATATCAAAATCAAATTGTACAGTTGTGTTTATTAATCAGCTTCGTGAAAAGATTGGAGTAATGTTTGGAAATCCAGAAACAACTACAGGTGGACGTGCCCTTAAGTTTTATTCATCTGTAAGACTTGAAGTTAGAAGAGTTGAGTCTTTAAAATCAGGTGGAGAGATAGTTGGTAACCATGTAAGAGTTAAGGTAGTAAAGAATAAAGTTGCACCTCCATTTAAAGAGGCTGAATTTGATATCATGTTTGGTGAAGGTATATCTACTGTTGGAGATGTACTTGATACTGCCATTAATTATGAGATAGTAGATAAATCTGGTGCATGGATAACTTACAATAAGGAAAAAATCGGACAGGGAAGAGAGAATGCTAAGCAGTTTTTAAAAGATAATCCAAAGATATTTGAAGAGATAGAAACTAAAGTTAGAGAGGCATTTAAGAAAGATATGGAAGAAAAGAATGCCACATACTCTAAAAATACTCCAGAAGTACCAGATGATGATGAAGAGTTTGATGAAGATGAAGACTAATTAATA
>OMRR01000029.1 GCA_900313535.1 uncultured Eubacteriales bacterium | reverse complement strand
TAAATGTTTAACAACTCTTCAGGCAAGAATGACGGTCTCTCACAATTATTTGCCTCGTTATACTCTTTTACCCAAGACGACAGTGTGTTCGCATTTACTTGCTCTGTGATAAGATTTCCACAATCATTATCACGGAGAGCCTTAAGGAACTCTACTTTTCTTTCTGCTATTGGACTTGCGAATAGGCGAGATTTCAAATAAAATGTGTTGCCATTCCTTGTGAACTTATCAACCTCTGCATTTGTCATTGCCTCAGTTAGTTTTCCATCTACAGTTTCAATCTCTACATTAAGAGCTTTGAGTTTTGCATCAAGTTCTTCTTTTTCCGCTTTTAAAGCTGATAGTTCATCTGCCAAGTTAAATATTGCTTCATTCATTGGTTTATACCTCCTACTACATAGACTAAATCCACCTCCCCCACTTAAAAACCTTTATTTTCCATAGTATTTTCGTGCTCTCTTTTTTATCTTTTCCCACTTATTTTCAAGTGCTTTTATGGTCAATTTTCCGCCAGATTCTCTACTAATTTGAGGTATAAATTTGCCAATATTTATATGTTCATAAATAAGACTTCTCTGCTCTTCGTTAAGTAAAGACAAGAATCCATTGTATTTACTATCATCTATGACTTTTACATCTTCAAATAAGAGTTTATAAATATCACTATTTTTATCAGGAATGTTCTCTAATTTTGAATAGTTAAAGTCATCTTCATCATTTTCTTCGTGTATAGTTTTATCTGCCACTCGGCTTTGATATAGATTTTGCAAATCTTCCTTATGGTCATACTGATCAAGCATTTTTATAATCTCTATATTTTCTTTAGTAATTGCTATGGTTTGTCTTACTGGGACTTGATTACCATTCTCATCATATGAAATAAACTCATATACATATGCTTGATTCTTCTCATCAAGATAACTTGTGCGATTTGCATCAAAATAACTCGTTCTTTTTAACTTTTTCATTATTCTCACCTCGATACTTTGAAATTTCAGTGAGAATGCATAGAAAAAGAGTACTCAAATGAATCTGCAGATACATAGTTTAAGCTAAAATACTTTTAATCTTTAACTATGCATTCTCACAGATTTTCTTGAGTACTCTTTAATCGATAGAAAATCTGATTAAATTGTTTTATTTATATAAACAGTTTTGGCTAGTTATAACATACGGTAAGTGTTAAAAAAAGCAAAGTAATTTTTACTACATTACCCATCAACCCCTTTACATATATATAAATAGTTTTAAGAAGCCAAAAAGTCACAATTTAAGTATAAAAATATCACTAAATTCATATTTTTAACACGACATAATTAGTCGTGTTTTTAGTTAATATGCCTTAAAACCTTTATTATTCAACACTTTTTTAATAGCAATAAAAAAACACGACCCTTACGGTCGTGTTCAGTAAAAATGCTTATTTTATGCTGTTTAATGTTTTAGTCCAAAAGTCTGGCGGCTTCATAAAACTTGTAGTAACTAATAATCTTTTTGTTTTACCAACTTTATCATTTTTAAATGTAATCCCCGCCTCGTTTAATAACCACTCACTTAGTGGTGGTTGCAGTTTTAATGCAGTAATAATACGAAATGCTATATCTTCAGGTAATGGCGATTCTTGATTTTCATACTTTTGATACTGCCTTATGTCACTAATGCCAAGCCTCTCTGATAATTGCTCTTGTGTTAAACCTCTGTCTTTTCTTAATCCTTTAAGTAGAGACTTAAAATCTTTACCTGCAAGATCTGACAAATCTTCGGCATTATTGGAAAACTTAAGTAAGTCTGCTTCCGTTATCACATCATAATTTTTATCTATATCAATACTTACTTTCTTCTTTGTCTTATTATTTGAGAGTCCATAGAAGATTATTTTTCTCTCAACTATATACTCATATTTAACATTTATGCAACCTTTGACATAATTTGAGTCTTTCTTGTCAATCATCTTCTTGTATTTTATGTCATTAACTACTAAATGTTTTTTATAATATACTAATTTATTATTTACAACTAAGTCAAATATTTTTTCATTGTTTAAGCATAATTCTATAAACTCATTATACGTTAAATCATAATGGTCGTTCTTATTCCTAAAATCATATGTATATTTATCAAATTCAGAGAAGCTATGTCCCACCGCCTCATACCTTATGGCAAGTACCATAGGATTTACTTGATAATAATCAGATAGCTTATTTAAAACTTTATCAATGGCGATTTGTCTATCTACACTACCACTATAATACCCTGCACTCATCAATTCATTTTGAAGTCTAATAAGTAAATCTTTATGACTTAGTAATATACTTCCAGCAAATTTATTCGCTTGCACCTCTGCTCTTTCATCATCATCTTTCCAAATAAAAGAGCTGCCAAACTTACATACTAAATGATAATTAATATTACCTGTGACAACTCTTCTTAAATACACATAATACCTATGTCTTAATAAATGGTATAGTTCATGTGCTATTGTAAAATTTACTTGTTTGAACTTTTTAGCTTTAATGTACCTGACATCTATAAGTATTGTTCCTGCTTTAAGTTTGACTTTCACAGGCTCACCTGTGTCTGCATCATATAATACTACTGTTTCATCAGACATACAGCAAGTTCCGTGCTGAGCTAAATCATTTGGCGTTAAACGATATCGCTCCTCAATTATCAAGCCCATTCTATTAACTAAATCTCGTATTGGAATATTCGTAAAATTCTCTATTTCTTCAGTTGTATAATACAGTTTTAATAACTCATCTGCATCATCTTGCATAGGAAATGCTTTATCCTTTGGCAACAAATTCTGATTTAACTGGTAGCTTACCATAAAAGGATTTGGATGGGATTCGTCATCTACCCTTACAATCTTAAAATCCTGAATGCCAGTGCTGTCAATTTTGCATCTACAATTCAAGTAACAGCTTATCCTATTATATACGCCTATGACTTCATCATGTTTCGCATTAATCTTCTTCGCCCTAATTTTTACCTTCACATCAAAAGAAAACTCATCGCCCGCTTGATACACAGTAGAAATTGATGGCACAGTTTCTTCAATAATCTCATTCTTAATATCAAATCTCTCTGTAATAAAGGCACTGAGTTTTTCATTAAATAATTCTGACTTGTTTTCTTGGATATATTCTAAAAGGCGATTCATATATCAACTTTTTTGCAAAAATAATTATCTACAAATTCAATATAGTTTATCTACAAAACATACCCTTTTTGTCTTATTATTGCTTCTGGACATATTTGATTTAGTTGTTTAACATTTATTGCTATAAATGATGAACTATCATCATGATTATACTTATGCACTGCATGTAATTCCCCATCAATAATATTTGAGTCAACTTCATCAATAACCAATATTTTATTCAAGTACAAATCAATTATTAGTCGCAAATCCACAATAATGTACTTATCAAAATCTACACTTCTTTCATTTGCAAAACCATAAAGCATATAAAACTTATTGTTGTTATTTGCTATGTTGGATTTCATCTTAAAGAATTCACTATATATTTGTGTTTCATCACGATTCATTTCTCTCTTAAATCTTATTGTAAAATCATTATAGTTCATATAATTTAAGCCTCTAAACCTTTCCTGTACATAAATAATATTGCCATCTCGGTCCTTTACTTGATAATCAACTGCAAGCAAATTATCCTTTATCTCTGCTAACTCGTTATTCACATCAATCCTTACCCAGCCCATATCTTTATAAATAATTGGTTCAGCAACATTATTATGAATAATATTGGTAAAGTTTCTATCATCTCTATAATTACCATATGGCATATTTTTGCCCTCCTTTACTTATTTGATTTATCATTGTTACATTTTTGACACAACATTTGTAAATTATCATCAGTTGTATGTCCGCCTTGCGACCATGGAATTATATGATCACCTTGCATTTCTTCAAACTTGTATTCTTTGTCAATACCATTTCTTAAACAATATGGACATTTGTGCTTTTGCTTCTCATATGCCCTCATTTTCTGTGCATCTGTAAATGCTCTTATTGATAGTGTTTTTTCATCATGCTTTGTCCTATCTGATAGTACATATGGTATTATACCTGACTTGCTTGTTACATCATCATCCATTATTAACTTTTTAATATCTTCATCAAGTGTATTCGTGTTATACTGTTTGCCATGATATTTGTTATACAAAATACCCCATTCTTGAGAGTCAGTTATCCCCTTCCTTATATTTGGAAATATTGTCTTTGCCCAATTGATTACAGTTTGAAAATATATCCACAAATCATTAGCGTCATTATCATGCTGATGTTTTGCCATATAATCCTCTCCTGTTTCTAAAGCATCTCTATCTGCAATCCATGACAAAACCTTTTCTAAATATTCTTGCCTTATAGGATTACCTTTCAAATAACCATCAGCCATTTGTCCTGCCACACAACTTCTCTTTGAAAAATGCATTTTTGCATCTGATAACCAAGGTCCGGTATATGTTGCATTTAATAATTCTTGATTAGTTAACACTTCCCCAGCTGTATTAATGACTCGAAACCATGCAAGTTTTTCTTTCTCCGTTCCATCGCACACATATATTGATAACTCATAATCAAGTATTTGTTGTTTCTCATCTTCAGTTAAATTGTGAAAAAATCTATGGTTGATTGAATAATCCTTATTAATATACTGACAAATTGATATTGTTCTTTGCTGACCATCGAGAACCTCAAATGTATCATTACCAGTTTTTGACCAATACATAACATTTAATGGATAACTATTTCTTATGGACTCTATTACTGCATCTCGTTGCTTGTCTTTATAAACGAATTCTCTCTGAAATGCTGGTCTCACTGTTAATTTACCACTATAAGCAAAAACACCGCCCTCTCCATCGTCGGTGTAATCTTTACATAAATCTGCAACTTTTATCTTTATCTCCGTTATCTCCATAAGAAATTTCTCCAAATGTTTTATGCTTCTTGCAAATGTCGTATCGCTATTCGTGGGAATAGTTCTTTCCCATTAATAACCGGCTTTGCTAAATCAAAATCACTATCTGATCCATGATTAAACTCACCAACAATTTCAAACTGTTCTGGTGAATACTTATTCATAAATGATATTGGAACACCCATAATACCATCATAATCAATTGGTATATCTTTTACTTCGCCAACCTCTATAGCATTATATGTTTCATACTTAGGATATTCATCTGAATTAAAGGACTTCCACAGTATAAGCTTTTCATGTCTCTTTGCAATATCAAGATTTGTATACCATAGCACATTGCCAAATTTTTTTATGCTTCCGTCAGGTTGCTTAAATTCTTTAACACTGTTATGTCCAACCCACATCCTATTATTCATCATATAAGGAAATATCTCTTTATATTTCATCGCATTCATATTGCCAATTATCAAAAATTGTTTATTATGATTCATTAATGTCGCAACATACTCTCTAAATAAAGAAAAAGGCGGATTAGTCACTACAATATCAGATTCTATAAGCAATTTTATACACTCATCAGAACGGAAATCACCATTTTGCATTAAATCAGTTTTTTTGCCAATTTCAACATTGTTATCATCACCACCTTCATACTCAAGCATGTAAGTTCTTTCTTTCGCATCATAATGTGTCGACACTAATTTTTTTAATTTAAGTTCTGCGAAATTTAAATGAAAATACCGCCAAAACTCTGAAAAAGTAGGGTCATCACAATTACAAAAAATGGATTTATTTTCAAAATGTTTTTTATAATGCTTCAGTTCCTTCTCAATGTCAGTTAATTGAGTAAAGAATTCATCATTTTTTTCTTTCTTTGCTTTACATAAATTAGTATTAGCACAACCCATTCAAATATCCTCCCATTACTTTATACTAATCTTATTCTTTTTACATAACTGCTCTATTTGCAACATATGAATTTTAGTTGGAATTGCTCTATTATTCTCCCATCGATTTATTGTAGCAAATGTAACATTTAATATCCTCGCCAATTCTTCTTGTGTTATATTAATCTTTGCCCTTAAAGACAATAATGCTTGTCCATAATTTATCATATTTTTCCTCATTAATTCATATAATTTATTATAACATCTTATATAGAGTATTGCAAATACTTTTTTTATTAAAAATAACTCACTCTATTTGAACGTCTATTTCACTATCTGTAGAAACACTTACATACTCCTCTTTCCCATCAAGCACGATATTTGTTTCATTTTTCTTATCAATATTCCACTCATTTCGCAATTCTTTTATATTATTATCAAAAAACCAACAAACTCCACAGACAGCTAATAATAGCACAATTACTACAACAAAAACTTTATAAATACTTTTAAGTCCTTTAATATCATCTTTATTTACAATTCTTGCAATAAACCAGTACAGTGAAAAACATATTGTCAATAAGATAAATCCTAATAATAATATAACCACAAATAATCTGTATGTACTTACTTTTGACATTTCTTTCAAAACAGACTCTGTAAATGATAACATACCTACAAAAGTTACTACAAATGAAGCAAATATTCCTAATATTGTAATATAATTTCTTTCACTATCTTTAAATTGCGTATAAACTACTTTTACTTTTTTATCAAGGTCATTATATGATTTTTCAATCGCATCATCAATTCGTTTTTTTACATCTTCCGTTATTGAATCCTCAATATTTACTTTAAACACTCTATCATTGTAATCAAGCCGTGCGAGTTCAAGACTTATATGATCGTACAATTTTTTTATGTATTCAGTTATATCTTTTTTTCTATTTTTTATATCATAGTTTTTATGCAACAATTCAATATTTGCGCTCAGCTTTGCCAAATCTCTCTTATTATCCTTTTCGTTCATTGTTACTTTAATGTTTGTAATTGTAACAAAAATATCTGAATAGTAATGTCTGAACTGTTTTGATTTACTACTACAATATATTTTTTCAATTTTTAAATAGATTTTATCGCAATCATCAGGTTTTAAATATTCCGTCGCAAGCTCGTTTATTAGTTGCCTTAACAATTCACGAGATTTATAATCCGTTTTTTTATTCACCAACAGGGCACTCCTTTATATCATCTATAGGTATTATGCTATATCCACCTTTAACACTATATGTTTTATCCCAAGCCCCACCTTTATTATGTGTCATATCAACCAAGCGCCATACTTCGTACTCTCTATATTTTTCAACAATAGGATCTATTTTTTTGCGATCCTCTTTTTCGATATTTTCAATAGCATTTTCCTCAATACTAAATATTGGCATTGCGCCGCAGGAACAATAATGATAGTAGACGGCCGAAACAACCGGGCCGTACATCCACGCCTGTATATCATCAGAAAATGCGCGGGAATCAGAAATCAAATATGACCTTTGAATATAAAATAATATTTTTTGCAATTTAAGATTAGTGATAGGTTTCCAATCATTATAACACTTTGCTACTACATACTTTGCTATGTCTAAAGCTTTGTACATAATATCACCACCTTTATTCATTTATTCATTTGTATACATTATATAACAATTTATGTATTTTCGCTACTGAATTTAGAATATTACTATTCAAGATATTTTTTAAGCATGCTTACACCAGTTAATTCTTCCTCATCATTTAAAGATTCAAGATAATCAATATTAACTTTTAACTGATCTTGGAATCTTGCAAACTCTTCACACATCCTTTTAGCACCAGCAGGACAAAAGAACATTGGTGTTGTGCCTTGTTTTATACTAATTGATGACACTTTATGCTTAAATAAATCCTCATTCATGTCTACACCAAATAATGTCTTAACTGCATATTTATTTAAATATATAAAAAATGGAACTCTTACTACTTTATACCCTAACCTGATGTAATCATTTGTTTTCCTAATATCCTCTCGCACAACAATAGGTGACTGATAATGTGGCACGCCATCAAATTCAACAATTATTTTTAGCTCTTCACTTCTATAATCAGGTCTTGTCTTTACTTTCTTACCATTTATAGTTGCATTAGGTATCAGTTTATCATGAACCCAGTCATCAATGTTAGGGAATATTGCCTTTAAATAATCATTTAATCCAGTACGGCAAATGCCAGTATCTTTGTCAATCCCTGCTTTTATTGCCTTTTCAGTTGTTTCTCTAATAAATCCGAATTTCATTTCACTTAATCAGCTCTATAAACATCAAACTCCATGTCACCATCATACAATGGATTATTAAATGTTTCACTTACCTTATCAAGATTACCACCATGCGACTCATATACATTTAAATGAGTTCTAAAATGGACTTTGCCATCTTCATCAAAGTAATCATCATAATTATTTATGCCTACATCAGCTTTGTTATTAAATGTAACAAAGAATTTAGAATCAACTACTTGATTAGCCTTCACTTCTCTTGGAAATAGGTCGGTATGCTCATTATATATTTCTTCATTAGACTTATTTGTTTTGATATAGGTTGGTAAAGCAACTAACACAATATCTCTATTAGTTTTATTCTCAATAACACAAGCCATGCTATCATGTGACGACATTTTAGTTGTAAGAGTAATCTTAACCACATCATTATCAATAATAACTTTATCATATTTATCATGCATTGCTATGTTCTCTGCTTCAGCAATTGCTTTTGACTCTTCTCTCGCTTTTTTATTTGCCTCTCGTGATTCTTTTGCTGCTGACATTGACTCTTCTCTTTCTTTTTTAGCGATTTCTCGTGATTCTCTTCTTGCTTGAACTTCAAGGCTTACTTGCTTTTCACCACAGCCTACAAGTAATAAAACAAATAAAAAAGAAAACACCAATTTCCTCATGTGTCACACCTCATTTATAAAATACACTTAATTATAACAATTTATAT
>OMRR01000078.1 GCA_900313535.1 uncultured Eubacteriales bacterium | reverse complement strand
GGAAAGACATTTTTAATCAAGGCACTTTCTGGATTTGACACTGACAGGCTAAAAGAAGAAAAGAAAAGAGGCATAACCATTGAAAATGGTTTTGCAAATCTCCCAAATGACCTTGGATATCATTTGGGAATTATTGATGTGCCTGGACATGAGAAGTTTGTAAAGAACATGCTTGCTGGTATAGGTGGCATTGACATTGTTTTACTTGTTATATCATTAGAAGAGGGTATAAAGCCACAAACTATCGAGCACTTTGAGATTATAAAATCACTTGGCATAAAGAAAGGTATAGTAGTATTTACTAAACTTGACTCAGATAATAAAGTTGATTTTAATGTTTTGAAAGACCAGGTAAAAGATTTATTGAAGGATTCCAATCTTGAAAATTCACAGATGGTATGTGTATCAAGTCTTACTGGTCAAAATATTGATGTGCTTAAACAAATGATTTTTGATCTTGTAAAAGATATCGGCGAAAGAAATAATAATAAAGAGCTTACAAGATTACCTATAGATAGAGTATTTACCATGGAAGGATTTGGAACTGTAATTACTGGTACACTTATGGAAGGTAAGATTGACACTGGCGATGAACTTATGGTTTATCCTTCTCAAAAAATTGTAAAGGTAAGACAGATTCAATCTCATGGTAAAGTAGAACCATCTGCATTTGCAGGACAAAGAACTGCTATCAATTTATTAAATGTAAAAAAGGAAGAGCTTGAGAGAGGTGATGTGCTCGCAACCAAATCTTCTATATTGCTTAGTGATATTATTGACTGCTCTTTGAAAATGTTCAAATCTGCTACAAGAAAGATTAAAAATGGAGAGAAGCTCCATTTCAATTATGGATCAAGGCAGACTGAAGCAAGTGTGAAAGTAATCAGTGATGAGTTTGTACAGTTTAAGTTTGAAAAGCCAGTACCTGTAAAAAGAGGGGACAAGTATATTATTAGATTTGTAAGCCCTGCTGAAACCTGTGGCGGTGGTATAATTTTAAATATTGATTCTAAGAGATATAAGTTAGAGAACAATGTCGCTTTAAATCATTTCAATGCTATAAAGAGTAATAGCGACAAAGAAGTTTTATTTGAGATTATTAATGATTCGAGTATAGATTTCCCAAATCCTATTTTCTTATCTAAAAAAATGAATCTACCTATTGATGAAATTACTAAAAATCTTGAGTCTTTACTTTCAGAAAATAGAATTATAGTATTAAATAATGCAAAAGTTAAAACTGATGCTGGTATTATTAATGAGACATCTATGATTTTGTCTATAAGGTTTTTTGAAGGTACGAAGAAATACATACTTGATATATTAAATAAGTTCCATAAAGATAACCCTATGTCTAAGGGTATGAAGAAAGAAGAACTGAAGAGTATATTGTTTAAGAGATATACTAAGGTTGGAGATACTGCATTTGAAAATTTACTTAACTATTTGATTGAGGTTAAGGTGATAAAACAGATTGATGATTTGATTGCTAATTCAAGTTTTAATATAGTTATTGATGATAAGAAAGCAAAAGAAATTTCAAATATAGAGAAAAAATATTTTGATGCAAAATATGAATTGCCACTTACTAAAGATGTGGTAGAAGAATTTGCAAAGGGTAAGCCTTCACAATACAAATTACAGATAAGACAAGAGATTATAGACTTGACCAAAGAAGGTAAACTCATAAAACTATCAAATGATTATTATATTCACAAAACTTATTTTGATAAGGCTTTAGAATGTACCAACAAATTTTTTGAGACACACGATAAAATGAAAATGAGTGAACTTAGAGATATGCTTGAAACTTCAAGAAAGTATGCTATATTGATTTTAGAATATATGGATGCTAAAAGAATTACTAAGATGGTAGGAGAGTTTAGAGTAAAGTATATGTAATATGATTATTAAGGATTTAAAAGGAAAAACTGAATATAATTTAGAATGCGTAAAGGTGCCCATAATGGACACCAATTGTTATTTTTTGAGTAAAGATAATGAAACAATATTAATTGATGCTGGCGGTGAGGGAGAAGAATTAATTAATTATATTGAAAATCATGGACTTAAACTTAGTGCAGTATTGCTTACGCATGGACATTTTGATCATATAGAAGCACTTGATGCCTTGCTAGAAAAATATAAAGATATCAAGATTTATGCTAATGATAATGAAAAGATAGTGATAGAAAATAAAGATAATAATTTGATGGATCATGAATTGAAAGATTCGACCTTAAAGAGCATTACATATATTAATGAAAGCATAGAACTTGATTTGCTTTCACTTAAGATTAAGATGATTTACACTCCTGGACATACTATCGGATGTTGCTGTTATCATATACCAAATCTTAATATTCTATTTTCAGGAGATACTTTATTTAAAGAGACCTATGGTAGGACTGATTTACCTACTTCCGATATGAAAAGTATAGCAAGGAGCGTCAATTTTAGATTAAAGGTCCTTAATGATGATTTATTGATATTTCCAGGCCATGGCCATGAGACTATCCTTTCACATGAAAAAGAATATAATGAAATAATGCGTATTTACGTGGAAAATTGGGCGAAAGATGCATAAAAATGGCAAAAACTTATAAAAAATATTAAATTTTTATTACTATTGATTTTTGCTATTTTCTATGCTAATATATGTTATGTGTGGTATAACCACATTGACTGGTACAGTCACTTGCAGATTTCTAATTTTTGTCTGACAAGAAATTGTCAAATGAAGGGGAATATGTATATGGAGGGGCTTTTAGCCATTATTTCACAGTCAAATGTAATCTATACATCTGATTGTAAAAGAAAAAGAGTATGTATTGATAACATGCCTAATG
>OMRR01000039.1 GCA_900313535.1 uncultured Eubacteriales bacterium | reverse complement strand
TGAGGTGTTTAGATCAGAGCAGTCAAAAGTATTTGACGAGGCAGAGAATAGACTTCATACTATAAAGGCTGTGATGTATGCGACATTAAAATAATGAGAATTTAAAAAAGTGAGTGGCAACACTCACTTTTTATTAATAAATTTTTGTATCGCTTTAAAGGTTTCTTCTGACAAATCATGTTCAACTTTGCAGGCATCAATTAGTGCCTGTTTTTCTTTTACTCCGAGAGATATAAAAAGCTTTGAAAGAGTTTGGTGCCTTGTCCAAGTTTCCTTTGCAAGTTTCTCGCCAATATGAGTAAAAAGTATCATACCATTATCATCCATAGTAATATAGCCACTTTCTCTCAGCTTTTTTGTTGCATAGGTAACGCTTGGTTTAGACACATCCATAAGCTTTGCAACATCTACTGAACGAACATAGTTTTGTTTTTCTTTTACTCTTAATATTGCTTCCAAATAATCTTCTGCGGATTCGCGAGGTTCCATAATTTTCTCCTTTGGTTAAAATATTTAACTATAATTAAAGCGATTTACATAAGTTAAAAAAATAAAAAATTTGACAAAAAATTGAAAATAAGATATTATTATTTGCAGTTAAATATATCTAACCATTATTATACATATATTATTAAAATAAAGCAATACTAATTTTGAACTCGCATAGCTCGCCCGTACAATGGTGGATAAGATTAGCTAGAAAGGATAAAAATGAATATATCAACAGTCATAGTATTAATAGTTATATTTGCGGCATTTGCACTTGCCGTTTGGCGTGTCATGAAAAAGGGCGTGCCTTGTAGTTGTGGGTCAAAGGATTGTAAAAATTGCGCATGTTGTTGCAATAAAAATAAGGAGAATAATAAAGTATGTTGCCATTAAGATTTGTAAAAACTGGTGATATGGCCAAGGTAATAAAGGTAAATGGAAAAGACACTGTAAAAAAACATCTTGCAGATCTTGGATTCGTGGATGGTACTTTTGTAAATGTCATTTCTTCACATGATGGGGACATAATTTTGAATGTGAAGGATAGTAGACTTGCTGTGACAAAAGAGATGGCGGATAAGGTAATGATAGAACTTGTAGATAGAAAAGATTTAATTAAAGCAAAAGTTGTATAGGGCTCGCATAGTTCGCCCATACAATAGGCGCGAGTTGCACGAGCGCAAAAAACGAAAGGAGAATTATGAAGACTTTAAAGGATGTAAAAATTGGTGAGACAGCAAAGGTTATAAAAATTCATGGTGAAGGCAAGGTAAAAAGAAGAATCATGGATATGGGGATTACTAAGGGAACAGATATTTATGTGAGAAAAGTTGCTCCGCTTGGTGATCCGATAGAGATTACAGTAAGAGGATATGAACTTTCACTTAGAAAGGATGACGCTGATATATTGGAGATGGAATAGGAGGAAATATGGGATTAAAAATTGCTTTAGCAGGAAATCCAAATTGTGGAAAAACAACTTTATTTAATGCACTTACTGGGTCAACTCAGTATGTTGGAAACTGGCCTGGTGTAACAGTAGAAAAGAAAGAAGGTAAACTGGTTAAAAATAAAGAGGTAATAATACAAGATTTACCAGGCATTTATTCGCTTTCGCCATATTCTATGGAAGAAGTGGTGGCAAGAAATTATCTTGTGAATGAAAAACCAGATGCTATATTAAATATAGTAGATGGAAGTAATATAGAAAGAAATCTCTATCTTACTACACAAATTCTTGAGATAGGCATACCAACTGTCATTGCCATTAACATGATGGATGTGGTGGAAAAAAATGGCGATAAGATTGATGTTGAGAAATTAGAAAAAACACTTGGATGTAAAGTTGTTACTATGTCTGCACTAAATGAAGACGGAGTATTTGAGGCAGCTAATGCTTGTATAGAACTTGCAAAGGAAAAAGTTAAAGAGTGCCCACATGTGTTTACTGGCTCTGTAGAGCATGCACTTGCTCATATTGAAGAGTCTATACAAAAGATTGTTGATGAAAAAAATATAAGATGGTATGCAATAAAAATATTTGAGAGAGATAAAGAAGCATATGAAAAATTAAATATTCCTGCCGATGAATTATCTCATATGGAAGAGCATATAGCTGATTGTGAAAAAGAAATGGATGATGATGCAGAAAGCATTATCACTAATCAGAGATATGAGTATATACAGGGCTTAGTGTCAAAGGCAGTAATTAAAAAGAAGAGTGAAGATGGACTTACTAAGTCAGATAGAATTGATAAAGTTCTTACCAATAGAATATTTGCATTACCAATATTTGCGGTAATAATGTTTGCAGTTTATTATATAGCGATGGGACCTCTTGGGACATTTTTGACAGATTGGATGAATGATACATTATTTGGTGAGATTATACCAACTGCTGTAGAGAAATTCCTTACAAGCTTAAATGTTACAGAGTGGGTTCAAAGTCTTGTGCTTGATGGTATAGTAGGTGGTGTCGGTACAGTCCTTGGCTTTGTACCACAAATGGCGATTTTATTTTTACTTCTTTCTATATTGGAAGATAGTGGTTACATGGCAAGAGTTGCATTTATTTTCGATAGAATATTTAGAAGGGTTGGTCTTTCTGGAAAATCGTTTATACCTATGGTTATAGGAACTGGTTGTGGAGTTCCAGCAATTATGTCATGTAGAACTATAGAAGAAGAAAAAGATAGAAGAATGACTATTATACTATCTACATTTATACCTTGTGCTGCTAAGATGGAAATAGTTTTGATAATGACAAATGCATTTTTTGGTGGCAATGCACTTATAGCAACTAGCATGTATTTTATAGGTATAGCTATAGTTGTAGTATTTGGCATCATATTAAAGAAGATGAAATATTTTTCTGGAGACCCAGCACCATTTGTTATGGAATTGCCTGCATACCATTTGCCATCAGTTAAAGGTGTGTTTATACATGTGTGGGAAAGAGTAAAGGCATTTATGATTAAGGCTGGAACTATAATATTCGCTGCATGTATTGTGCTTTGGTTTTTAATGCATATGAATCTGAGCTTTGAATTAGTTGAGGTTGAAGAGAGTATATTAAGAAATATAGGTGAGGTAATTGCACCAATATTTGCACCACTTGGATTCGGAACTTGGCAAGGCGCTGTGGCATCTGTATCTGCAGAGATTGCAAAGGAACAAGCAACCGCAACATTGGGAATGCTTGCACATGCAGCATCTGAAGATGAAGGTGATGTGATAGTTGCTATTCAAAATTTATTCAATGGAAATATGTGGACAGGACTTAGCTTCATGTTATTTAATATATTCAATGCTCCTTGTATGGTTGCTATAGCAACAGCATTTAGAGAGCAAGGTCAAGCAAAGTGGGGATGGTTTACATTTATATTCCAGATGCTCGTTGGATACTTACTTGCTATGTGTGTATACAATATAGGAATGTTTGCTACAGCAGGGGTGTTTACAGCAGTGACAGCAGTGTCATTTGTGGTAGTATTGGCAATTCTTGTATTATTATTCCGACCAGTAAAGAAGAAATAATTATGAGAGGGCTTGCATAGCTCGCCCGTACAGTAGGCGCGAGTTGTACGAGCGCATATAAAATAGGTTCTCCTTGATATTTAATATATGAAACGGGGCTATTTTAAGCCTCGTTTTTGCTTTAGGTAGCATTTTAGTTACATTGACAAAACATATATCGTAGTATACACTATAATTAGGAAATAATAAGGAATAAGCGGGTGTACTATTATATGAAAGAATATTATAAGAATTTTATAGGAAAAGCCATAATAGTGATTTTTGCATGTACAATGCTATTTGCTTGCAGTGATAGCAAAAATACTGTTCAAAATAGTAATAATAAAGCAAACGAAGCGGTAAATGACGAAAAAACATATTTTACACATTGGAATGAAGATTCTTTGGTTGTAAAAGAATTAGTTAAATATGTAGAAGAAGTAACAAATAAGGATAGTAAAAAATATATTCCTAAAGAAGAGAGAATAGTTGTATTTGATATGGATGGGACTTTGTTTTGTGAAACAGACCCTACATATTACGAATATTTGTTCTTGTTTGACAAAATAATTAGGGAAAATGAAGGCAAAGAAGATATAGATGAAGAAACAAGGACAATGATAAACGATGCTAAAGAAGTGTTAAATACAGGAGTAGTGAGTGATGAACTTGAACTAAAATTAAGCATGACTGAATATAGATACCATTTGAATATGGATGTGGATAGTTATAAGAAACAAGTAAGGGATTTTTTGCAAAGAGAGACAAAGAGCTATACTAATTTATTAATTAAAGATGCATTTTATAAGCCTATGCTTGATATAGTACAATATTTACAAGATAATGATTTTATTGTGTATGTAGTAAGTGGAACCGAGAGAAATTTTGTTAGAACAGCTGTGTGTGATGTGTTAAATATTAAGCCAAATAGAGTTATAGGAATGGACTTTGAATTAAAAGCAAGTAGGCAAGGTGATGTAAAAAACTCTATCTATCAGTTTTCAAGAGATGAAGATGTGGTCATAGCTGGAGAGCCTATGGATGTCAATATAAAAACAAACAAGGTACTTATGATTGCAGAGGAAATAGGAATGGTACCAGTTCTCGCATTTGGAAATAGCACAGGGGATTTTAGTATGCTTGAATATACCAAGGGCAATAAAAAATATGACACAAGATGTTTCATGGTGCTTTGTGATGATACTATTCGTGAAAATGGAAATACAGATAAAGCTAACAAGATAAAGAGTATGGTTGAAGAAAAAGGGCACATTTCTATATCAATGAAAAATGATTGGAAAACAATTTATGGGGAAAATGTGGTAAAGAAGTAAGTTAGGGGAGAAGAAGAGTATGTCATCAATTAGTTTCTTAATAGTAATTTACATTTGCTTTATAATGTATGGTTGGACCGCATCACTTATTGGAGGTGTGTGGCCACAGATAGCAGAGGATATAAATGTAAAAGTATCTTTGCTTGGTATTTTAGTGATGATTAATTATTTAGCATCTGGTGTAGCAAGCATGGTAACTTATAAAATAAGACAAAAGCTGGGCACGAGTCGATCAAACATCTTAGGTTTATTTTGTACAACGATTGGAATGATAACATTTGCATTATCTAAAAATATTGTGATGGTTGCAATTGCCATTTTTGTGCTTGGATTTGGCTCTGGAATAGTAGATATCAATTCAAATTGTTATGTAGTAAAGGCCCATGACGCAAAGGATGTGTCATATATGCATGCATGTTGGGGACTAGGAGCAACTATAGGACCGATGGTTATGAGTTTTGCAATGACCAATACAAATACTTATCGAAATGGATTTTATATAACGGCAATTATACTAGTAGTAGTGATGATAGTGTTATTTTTCATGAAAAGATATTGGGATGAAAAAAAGAAAACCCTTGATAAAACATTTGTGGATTTACATTCAGTTACAGAGGCAGAGAAGAGCGACAACACCAGTTTCATAGAATTATTTAAAATGAAAAATGTGGCTTTAGTTTTGATGTGCTTTCCTTTAGCAAATGGTACAGGCTGTGCATTGTCTGCGTGGATTGCAACTATAGCCGTAGAGCAAAGAGGACTTACAATTGCAGCAGGTGCACTAGCAGCTTCAATTTATTTCTTTGCACTGATGGGTGGAAGAACTATCATGGGTTCACTCGCTAATAAATTTGGAATTGCAAATATATTAAGGTTTTGTATTGCTAGTTGTTTAGTAGCAAACGCACTATATTACATACCATTTAAGGATGTAAGATTAGTATATATTCACGCAGCACTGTTGGGATTTATGTCAGGTCCACTTATTCCTTTGCTTAATTCTATATTAAAAGAAATATTTGATGGGAAAATACTTGGTGCACTTATAAGTTACGGGGGTGCGTTAGGACTTCTTGGAGTTGCTATTATTTCTGCAATTATGACTATGACTGTGAATACATTATCTATACATAATATACAAATAGTGCCTGTTGTATGTTTCGGTATACTACTTATAGTGTATAGTAAAATGATTGCAAATACAAAATAAGTTGTAAACATTTATTTCATTTGCAATGACTCTTATTCAAGATGGAAACCAAATTCAATCAAAGATGGTAGACACAAATATTCTTCGTAGATTCATCCCTAAGGAGTGGGCAGATGAGAATAAGACTACTGCTAAACACTGTTCTTCTTGCGGTATTCACATGTATGATTTCAATACTCTTTGGTGGATTATTTGCACTTGAAACTTTCTTGCCAAATCCAGGAGATTACAGTTTCTTATATATCGGAGACCTTGCAAATCTGACAACTAATATAAAAAGGGGCGGATTTAATCCGCCCTTTTTATTTTGCTCTATTTGTTTTTATAGTTAGATCCTTTAGGAAATCTACCACCTTATCATCCAACTCATTTGGCAAGAGTCTATAGCTCCAGTTTGAATCATTTAGTGTAGATGGCACATTCATTCTGCCTATACTACCTGTGCCTAGTAAATCTTGGAATTGAGTTATGACAAGATTTGATTTGCTCTTAAATAATACTTCTAAAGCTTCTTTATAATATTCATCTTTATTTTTTAGTTTTAAATATTCTATAGCGTATTCTCTATCGGCATCACTTATAGAATTAATCCACCCCATGAAAGTGTCATTGTCATGTGTGCCGAGATAGGCGACAGTATTTTCTGTGTAGGTGTGAGGTAAGTATTCTGTATTGCCCTTATCATATGCATTAAATGCAAATTCCATAACTTTCATTCCTGGGAAACCAGTTTCTTTAAGTAAATTTCTCACAGAGTCTGTCAAGAACCCCAGGTCTTCAGCAATTATATTCATAGCACCAAGCTCTTTTTTTAATTTGTCAAACAATTCGATTCCAGGTGCATTGACCCATCTGCCATTTGTGGCATCGGGACTGCCATAAGGTATGGCATAGAAAGAATCAAAACCTCTAAAATGATCTATTCTTAAAACATCATATAGCTTTAGTAAGTAAGTAAATTTTTTTATGAAAAAATGATAATTGTTTTCTTTTAAGTGTTTATAATTATAGACTGGTGTCCCCCATAGTTGACCCTTTGCAGAATAACCATCTGGTGGGCAACCTGATACATCTATAGGGTCTTTATTTTCATCAAGGCAAAAGTTTTTTGAATGTGCCCATACTTCTGAACTATCATATGCGCTATAGATTGGAGTATCGCCTATAATTTTAATTCCTTTGTTATTGGCATATTTTTTTAAAGCAAACCATTGTCGACTAAATAAACATTGAACAGTTTTGTAAAAATTGATCATATCTAAATTGTCTCTTTTAAACTTTTCAATTGCATCTTTATCGGTAAGTTTAAATTCCTTATCCCAGTAGTTAAATGAAGCACCTTTAAACTTTTCCTTTAATGCGTAAAATATAGCATAATCATCAAGAAAGAAGTCATTATCGTCTACAAATTGATTTAATTCCCATAGATTTGTTGATAGAAAATTATTACATGCCAATCTAAGTATTTTAAATTTGTAATCAAATTGTTTTTGATAATCCACTCGTCTTGGATTATCGTCTGTAGAAAGAAAAGCATAGTCAGATTCATTTAGAAAACCTTCATCTCTTAGTAAATCAAAGTCTATAAAAAATGGATTGCCAGCAAGACTTGATGTGGCAGAGTATGGGGAATTCCCAAATCCAGTTTGCATTATTGGCAATATTTGCCAATAGGATTGCTTTGAATCTGATAAAAAGTCTATAAAGTTGTATGCTTCTTTGCCTAAAGTACCTATACCATATTTTGATGGTAAAGAAAATATTGGTACTAATACGCCACTACTTCTTTGTTGCATTTCTTATACTGTTAGCTGCTATAAATACAAGAATTGATATTGATATTTCTAATACATTTGTAATGATTGTTGCTATAGTTGCAGTGTGATTAACGATGCTCATTGCAGTTACATAGATTAAATAAGCACTTATAACAAGACCAATAATTGAGAATATCCATGCAGGAGTAATTTTTGCAAAGTTATTTGCACCTCTTACATACAATACACCTTCAATAGTTCCGATAGTTCCTATGAGAATAAAAAGAACAGCTCCTAATGTTGCAAAACTTCCTAATTGTTGAGCGTTTAATCCTTGTGTAACAAATGCATTAAGCGCAGGAATGTTATCTCCATATACACCCATGGCTATAAAGCTGCCACCTATTGCTGCTAAGATACCAACTAAGTATACTAAGACACCTAAAACTATCTCAATAATACCTACAACTTTTAATGTTTTCTTACTTGCTTCTAAATTCATATTATCTCCTTTTTAAAAAAACTAATTGTTTTTTCATTCATAAGGGCGGATATTGTCCGCCCCTACAAAATGATATTATAGTATATTTTATTAGTAAAAGCAAACTAAACAGTGAGTATGGTTATAAATGGAATAAATAAGTGATTTGTGGTATAATATATAATGTGAATCTCTAAAAAGTAAAAAAGATGACTTTTTAGAGGTTTTCGAAAATATATGGTGGAAAGGAGATATAATTGGTTAGCGTCACTCTATATATTATAATGAATGGTAGTTATTATACTAACTGATTATATGAAAAGAAATGAAAAGAATTATAAAGTTACTAGTTTTAATTTTGGCTATGTTTGCTATGATGACAGCTTGTTCAAAAAATGCAAAGGTTACAAGTGAAGAAACAAAGGCTGTCAGCAATGATACAGCACCAGTACTTTCAAATAAGTTATTTAAAGTAAATGTGCCAGCAAAATTTGATGGATTATATTATACCAATGTAAGAGATGAAGTGATTGAATTCTATGATAAAGAATGTAAAGATGAAGGGTATGAGGCATATTTATTTGGAATTTACCTTATAGAAAAACCAGATGAATGGGCAGGTGGTCCAAATGAAAAAATTGGTGAAATAACTATAAATGGAAAATTATATGATGCAATATTGTGTTACCCAACTGAATCTCAATTTGGTTTTGATAGAGATATGCCACAAAAATATAAAACTCTTTATGATGCAAGATATGAAATAGCTGCAGGGGTAAGTAGCAATAATGGTGAAACTATTTCTATGGGAGCAGGAACAAAGGGAGTAGATTTATATAAAAATGAAATAAATAAACATTTAACTGCATTAAAAGAAAAATGGGATGCATCAAAACTTGAGGATGAAAACATGAGTACTATGTATATGGTAGCAGTAGGTGAAAATGAAGATGCATTTAACAAATTTGGATATTTATACAAAGATTTAGATTTTGATGGAATAGAAGAATTAATTATTGGAGAAATTGCTGATGGTGACTGGAAAGGAATAGTTTATGATATTTATACTATGGTTGATAGAAAGCCTGCACATGTAGTAAGTGGTTGGGATAGAAATAGATATTTTATACTTGATAGTGGATTAGTTGCAAACGAGTATTCAGGTGGCGCAGGTCAAAGTGGAGTTAGCGTATATACAGTATACCCTAATTCTGATAAATTATTTTACCAATATGGTTATAAGTACGATGAATATGAAAATAAAGACAATCCATGGTTTATATCATATGATGTAAAAGAGGATAATAAACACTGGGAGAATGTAAGTGAAGAAAGAGTTAAAGAAATGCAAGAAAACATTAATAAGCGTATGGACTTTAGTTATACACCATTTTCTACCTTAAATTAAAAAGGAGGGATACCCATGAGTAAGGAGTACAAGGTTTTAACAGAGGCTTTAAATAGCATAAAGAAAAAAATCCCTTATGAGCCAGAGATAGCAATAACTTTAGGTTCTGGTCTTGGAGATTTTGTAAATGAATTGAAACAGGACGCAGTAATTGACTATAAGGATATTAAAAATTTCCCAAAGACAACAAATACAAACCATAAAGGAAAGTATATATTTGCAAAGATAAACGGCGTCAAAGTAGTTGTGATGCAAGGAAGAATTCATTTTTATGAGGGATATACAACAGCTGAAGCAGTGCGACCTACAAGACTTGCAAAAATGATGGGAGCAAAAACTTTGATAGTTACGAATGCAGCAGGTGGCACAAATAAAAACTTTAAGCCAGGTGATTTAATGATTATAAAAGATCACATTTCTTTCTTCATCTCTAATCCATTGCTTGGTGAAAATGTAGAAGAACTTGGCCTTAGATTTCCAGATATGACAAATGTGTATGACCCTAAAATTATTAAAGCTATAAAAAGTGTGGCTACAAAAAATAAAATTACTATGAGAGAGGGTGTGTATGCACAACTTACAGGACCTTCATATGAAACTGCTACTGAAGTAAAACTTTTATCTAAACTCGGTATAGATGCTGTGGGAATGAGTACAGTTATAGAAGTAATAGCAGCAAGACATGCAGGCATGAAAGTTGCTGGTATAAGTGTTATAACAAATCTTGGTACAGGCCTTTCAAAAACAATACTTGATGATGAAGAGGTTAAAATTGTAGCTGGCAAAGTATCTAGCAAGATGAAAAAAATAATTCTTGGTGTGGTTGGTAAGATATAATATGGAGAATGAATACACCTTATATTTGGATGAAAGTAAGTCAGTTGATAATGTATTTGTCATAGGT
Source organism: uncultured Eubacteriales bacterium (assembly GCA_900313535.1). GTDB lineage: Bacteria > Bacillota > Clostridia > Lachnospirales > Lachnospiraceae > UBA3633. The sequence goes on along the minus strand of OMRR01000039.1, from coordinate 11,545 downwards.
GGCTTTGCTTGTCATATTGATAAGGAAAATGAAGTTGAAAAAAGATTAAATGAATTAAAAAATATAATTTGGAAAGATACTAAGAATGAACAAAAGAAAGTTTTCCATGCTACTGATTATATAAAGAGATATCCAACCGCATTTATGGATTTAATTCAGATAGTGAGAGAAGTGGGTGGCTCAGTATTTGCCACAGTAATTAAACTTGATGAATTGGTAGAACTTTTTGGGACTTCATATGGTAAAAATGAGAAGAATGAGTTTACACTTGTTGATGACCCGTTTAATATTGCACTAGAGAAAGTAATAGAGAATTACACACACTTTTTGTTTTACAAAGGAGCATTTGGGAAAACTTTATATGAAGCTAGAAATACTGAAAATCAAAAGTGGTATGTAAGTCCAGATTTTTTATTAAAAAAAGATTATTTAAAGATCATATCAAATAATAAGGGCATTTCTTATGTAAATGACAATGCATTAAAACTATGCAATACTAATTTTTCAGTAAAGAGAAAGAAAGAAGATGTGGCAGGACTTCAAATAGCAGACAACATAGCATATATAATAGCAAGGTCTATGAGTCACTCGCTTAAAGAAAATGAAAACATTGATAAAATATTCGACGAAATATTTGACCTTGCCTACAATGGAAATTTTGATAGAAAAAAGAAAGACCTAAGACATTTTTATGGTATAAAGATATTGCCAGAAATGTTTAGAACTATACCTATGGAAAGAAAGGGAGCAGAGCAAATCAAAGCATACAATCACATAATCAAAGCTCTTGAAAAAAGAATTAAAATACTTGAAGATCCAAATAGTAAGAATAATTTTGAACAAGGGAATATGTAATGCTACTTAAAGGCAAAATGAAATCTTGGGAAATGCATTTTATCCCAGTTTTCAGGATTTTTTTATTTAAATTCAGATTACTATGATTACTATATTAGATCTCCTCATGTGGCATATGGAAGGGGTTCAATGGTTACGGTTTATAAAAACTTTGAGCTTAGCCCTTCACGTGGATTGGGAATACATTTTGAAAATACTCCTCATACAAAGTATTACTTTGATAAAATAAAAAGCATAAAACTAAATGATATCGATGTCTTTCATGGTGAAGAGATTTCTAAAGTAGAAGCATCAAAATTAGTTAAGGATGTTTTTGACAATGAATACAAAATAAATAGTGGCACATGGACAATGGAAAATGATGCAAGGGGCGGATCGGTTAGCACGGAATATGCTGTGCGATCAGCAATATGTATAAAGGGATATTAATGAAAGGAGATGAAATGTTAGTTTTAGTAACAATATTTTTACCAATTGTTTTAGGATTGGCATTACCAACTTTAAAATTAAGTAGTAAAGTCAGAAATGTATATGTGGTGATAGCATCAGTTATTGCAAGCGCATTAGCACTTTATGTCGCATATGCAAGTAAGTTTATAGCGTGGACATTGCTTGATATAAATAGAGTTTTTTCTATAGGATTTAAAATAGATGGATTGACAAAGGTTTTCTTGCTAATTATAGCAGTACTTTGGCCGATAGCAGTTCTCTATGCAACTGAATACATGGAGCACGAAGAGAATCAAGATTCATTTTTTAGATATTACCTTATAGCATTTGGAATAGCGATAGGTTTATCATTTAGTAGAAATGTTATAACTATGTATTTATTTTATGAATTACTTACATTTTTAACATTGCCACTTATTATGCATGACCTTTATGATAGAAAGACATTGTATGCTGGAAAAGTTTATCTAATTGTATCAGTACTTGGAGCATCAATAGCACTTATAGGAATTATAATTCTAACAACACAGGTTTCAAGCGTAGAATTTATATATGGTGGACACATAAAGGAAGTAGCATATAAAAATAATGAGTTATTAATTAACATTGCATATATACTTTGCTTTATAGGTTTTGGCGTGAAGGCGGCTATATTGCCATTTACATATTGGCTACCAACTTGTGGAGTAGCACCTACGCCAGTGTCAGCATTATTGCATGCTGTAGCGGTTGTTAAAGCGGGTGTATTTGCTATAATGAGAGTCACATATTATTTATTTGGAAATACACTTTTGGTGGGAAGCATTGCTCAAAAAGTGACAATGGCGATAGCGATTATTACTATACTATATGGCTCTATAATGGCAGTTAAGGAAAAGCACATAAAGAGAAGACTTGCATATAGTACAGCTAGTAATCTTTCATACATTCTTTTTGCAGTAACTCTTATGACTTCAAGCGGGTTTGCAGCTGGTATGACTCACATGGTATTTCATGCAATCATGAAGATTAATTTATTTTTTATAGCAGGTGCGATAATGATATATGCCAATAAAGAATATGTTGGTGACATGAAAGGTTTAGCAAAGAAAATGCCAGTAGAAATGTTTGCATTTTTGATAGCATCGCTTGCAATGGTGGGCATACCACTTACTTGTGGGTTTATAAGTAAATATAAATTGATAACTGCAGAAATCGCAGTCAACAATAAGGAAGGGTATCTTGGAATAGTTGCAATTATTATTTCATCAATTCTAACACTTATATATTTATTTAGTATAGTTATTACTTCTTACATACCAGGAGCGGATTTTAATGATAAAGAACTAAAAGGTATCAAAAGTTCTGGAAATGTTATGAAATTCGTATTTATCCTTATATCGATTATGATTATATATTTTGGAGTTAATTCAAGTAATTTATTACATTATATTGATACTGTTGCAATTAATGGATAGAAGGTTTTTCTAATTAAAAAGAGAGTTTTTAAACTCTCTTTTTGCTTACAAATATTTTAAAAGGATGGCTGTTTTATCGAGGTTGATGTTGGTCGTTTTGATTTGACTGCTGTTGGTCATTTTGTTTTGGTTGTGGTTTGTCGGGTGATATTTCTGGAGCTGTTTTTGGGCCATTATTTCTATCTAATGGCATATCTGGTTTCTGATTGAAATGAGGCTTATTTTGGAAATCATTATTAGGTCTATTGGCAAACTTATTTCCAAATCCATCATTACGATAATCCATTTGTCTTTCAAATCTTATATCATTAGGTCTATTGGCGTGGAATATTCTACGTGATTTATTTGCATTAGTAAGTGCCATTGATGAAAAAATGATGCTAATTATAGACAAAATTATTGCTATAACTGATAAATGTTTATAAAAGTAACTAGCAACTGCCTTTAAGTTTACATTTGATGTTTTAATTTCATTGTTTTCCATAAATTATTTCGTAATGAAACCACCAAGTCATATAGGAAATGAGGGGGATAAATGGTTTCTTGGTGGTTCATTACACTCCTTTCTTTAGTGTTAAAAAGCCATATGCTTTTTAATGATATTAGTATAGTATTTATAAGTGAAAAATTATTGATAAAATTGTGAAAAATTAGCGAACATTTTTAAGGGCTAAATATGGCCGTTAAAACCAATACCAAACTTATTTAAAAGATGTTATAATTGTAATATGCGCAATTTCTTGAAAATTGAAGATGTGGCTAAGATTATTCCTGATAGGGTGAGGGATTCTCATAAGGGTACTTATGGAAAGGTTGCACTTATTGGTGGGGCGGTAGAGTATAGTGGGGCAATACGCCTCTCTGCCATGGCTCTTTCTGCACTTAAATCAGGAGCAGGCTTATCTACTATAGCGATACCAAGTTTTTTAGTGCCCATAATTAGTCAAAATATACTTGAAGTTATGATATATCCGATAAAGAGTAGCGACAATGAAATACTTTTTGATAAGGAAAATATAGACGGGCTACTTAAAAAAGTTGATGTGCTCACTTGCGGTATGGGACTTGGAAAAAGTAAAGGTGCTCATGAAATAATACATTATATACTTAAAAACTTTGATAAAAAGTTAGTACTTGATGCGGATGCACTTAATATACTTTCAGAAAATATAAATTTGTTAAATGATGTTAAATGTAAAATAATTCTTACACCTCATATGATGGAGTTTAAAAGACTTTATGATGCGGCATTTGGAGATGGTGTAAGTTTTGAAGAATTTGAAAAAGATAAAGAGGCCAGACTAGAGAAATTTTTACAGAAATTTAAAAATGTCATCATGTTACTCAAAGGACCTATTACTATAGTTGTAAATGGCGCAAAAAAAACTTATATAGATAGAGGCACACCTGGTATGGCAACTGCAGGAAGTGGTGATGTGCTTTCTGGAATTATTACTGGCTTACTTGGATATATAGAAAATGAGTATGATGGAACTTGTGCAGCTGCATTTGTAAATGGTTTAGCAGGAGAATTTGCAGCGCGAGATGAGGGAGAAATATCAATGACATCAGGGGATACAGTTTCGCATATTGCAGAGGCAATAAAATCTATAAAAGGTTAAGTGAAATGATTTATGTACATATACCAAATGAATTAAAGAAATTTGAGACAGACATACGAGATTTGTGTCTGGCTTTTTTTACGTTGCAAAAGATAACTTATATTTTTGAAGATGCTGAAGGGGCGAACTTTAGGAGCCCGTATAGTTGCGAGCCCGATGATATAGTTGTGAAAGATTATTTTAGTGGAAGTAGTGATGGTGATAGATTAAAAGTTAAATCGGATCTCAAAAGGCAACTTTATGATTATTTAAGTGAATTGACGGGTAAGAAACTTTTGTGGGGGACTCTAACTGGGATAAGGCCAGTGACTATAGTGACAAAAATATTGGAGGAAGGCGGATGGTATCACTCCATAGAAAATGGGGGCTCGCATAGTTCGCCCGTACGAGGTGAGAGTTTGCTTGTGCAAAGTGACATTGAGATTAATAAATATTTGAGAGAAGAGTATTATATAAGTGATGAGAAGGCGGATGAGTTACTTCGGATTGCAAAAAAAGAAATTGAAATTCTAAATAGAGAAGAAGTAAAAAATTATAAAGATTCATATAGTATTTATGTCGGTGTGCCATTTTGTAAGAGTACTTGTCTTTATTGCTCGTTTGCTTCATATAATATCGGAAAGTTTGGGAAGTATGTGGATAAATATTTGGATACATTGGAGAGAGATTTTAGTAGTAGAGTAAAAGATATAACTAAGGGCTCGCACAGTTCGCGCATACAATATGGCTCGCACAGTTCGCCCGTACAAGAAGGCTCGCATAGCTCGCCCGTACTGGAAGAAGGATCTCATTCTATAGAAAAATTAACACCATTAACTCTTTATATAGGTGGTGGTACACCAACATCGTTAAATGAAAATCAATTTGAAAGTTTACTTACTATAATTGACAAATATGTTGATAGAAGTAGATGTATAGAGTATACAGTTGAAGCAGGACGCCCTGATACTATAAGTGAAGAAAAACTTTTGAGTATGAAAAGACATGGAGTTACTCGTATATCTATAAACCCACAAAGTTTTAATCAGAAAACTTTAGATCTTATAGGAAGAAAGCATACTGTAAATGATGTGAAAGAGAAATTTAGACTAGCAAGAGACATGGGCTTTGATAACATTAATATGGACATAATTTTGGGTTTGCCAAATGAACATTTATTTGATGTGCTAAAAACTTTGAATGAAATTAGAAAATTAAATCCAGATTCGCTTACGGTGCATTCTCTTGCATTAAAGAGAGCAGCAAGGTTGAACTTTGAGTTGGAGGAGTGGACTAAGAATTACTATTTGGCTGGAGTGGGAAAAAGAGGGCTCGCAGAGCTCGCCCCTACAGCTGGTGTGGGCAAAAGAGGGGTTGCCATGGTGGAAGGGAAGAGAGAAATTGATAAGATGTTTAAGTGGAGTGAAAGACTTGCTAAGTTTTTACATTTGAATCCATATTATTTATATAGGCAAAAAAATATAGCCGGTAACCTTGAAAATGTAGGTTATGCAAAAGATGGCAAGGAATGCATTTACAATATAATGATGATGAGTGAAAGACATTCAGTGTATGGTTTTGGTACAGGGACCACAAAAGAAGTATTTTATGAGAATGATGGAAAGAGAATAGAGAGTGAAGAAGGTTACAAGTCTGTTATAGATTATTGCGAAAGAGTAGGAAAGTAAAAGAGTTAAAGAAGGATTGATGAACATTCCTTTTATTTCTATAATGCGTTATATTAGTATAGGGGGGGGAGTTAATTGTTTAGTCAAGGACACATAATATTTATATTTATTAGTTTATTTTTGGTATTAGTTGGTACTTTGGTATGTTATAAATGTAATTTTCCTGCAGAAAAAGTTATAAAGGTTTGTTTTATTGCTGCGTTGATATGTGAAGTATCAAAAACTTTTATGACAATGGAAATAGTGCCTATAGTGGAAACTGCTGTAGAAAATGGAGCTTTGGTATATAAGAGCACCGGAAGATTTTCTCCATATATCAGATCTGAGCATTTACCTTTTTATTTGTGTTCATTGCAAATATTATTTTTATATTTGGCCATAGTTGTAAAAAATGCTAAGTGGAAAAAGAGAATACTCTCATTTATTTATAGTACAGCACTTATTGGAGGTTTGCTCGCCATATTTTTATCCAGTGTAGTATCGGAATTTAGTAGTACAGTTGAGTTTTTGACATCAATAAGAGCATGGGAGTTTTATTTATATCATGTGATGATTATTGTGGTTGCTATGGTCATAGTTCACGATAAAAAATGTGATATTAGATTTGAAGATATAAAGTGGACATGTTTTCTTATGCTTGTGTTGGACATTATCTCTATTTATCTAAATGCTATATTTAGTGTTCCGCTGTATAATAATGGAGTTTTATTGGGTGTAACACATGTATCTAACTTTTTTTCTTCATATGAACATCCTTTGGGTATGCAAATGGTAAATAAACAAGAGTATCTTATATATTTAGCTCAAAGATTTGTGCTTGCTGTAATATCTTTTGTGATAGTATATTTACCATTATTGAAGAGAAATAATGAAAAAAAGTCATAAGTAAAGAAAGGAAAAGAATATAAAATGAAAAATAATTCAAAAAATGCTATATTGCATAATCAAAAGGAAAGACATTATATTATAAATTTGCAAAAAAATAGAAGTCTTGTGGCTTTAATATCTTGCTTAGTTTCATTATTTCTTACTATATGTTGTATCACTATTGGTTTTATTAAATATGCAAGAGCTGGTGTAAAACCCTTGGATTTGTTGCAGTATTTTACTATTGATGCCAATGCCATTACTGCTTTTGCTACTGCAATGATTATTCCTTATGCTATAGATGGATTTAGAAAGAAAAGATTTTATTGTCCTAGATGGGCAGTGATGTTTTATTATTGTGGAGCGGTTTGTACGACTTTGATAATGATATTTGCGACTTGTGTGATTAGTCTTTTTGATTTTGAAATGGCTTTTAGAGGAACGAATTTTTATTTACATGCTATATGTCCAATATTGATACTTATATCATTTTTTCTCATAGAATCATATTATAGTATAAGTAAGAAAGATGTATTAAAGTGTATGTTACCAGTGTTCATATATGCCATAGTATATATTTATAAGGTTATTATTTTGGGAGTAGAAAATGGAGGTTGGGAAGACATATATTATTTTACTAAAAATGCACCACCTTTAGTTTCTTTTATAGCGATGATGATCATTACATATTTAGTAGCTTTGCTTGTAAGATTTATATACAATAAACTGTCTAAATCTCGCATAATGAAATTGAGTGATAATTTATGGAATGATGATGTAAGTGATGTTGAGATAAAGATTGAGTTATTTGGACTTGGCAGATATATGGGCAAAAAAGAGAATAGAGTTTATGCCACTTTGCCACTTGATATAATATCCATAATATCTGACAAATATAATATAAAGAAAGAAGATTTGATAGCTGCATTTTCAAAAGGCATGATAGATTCTATGTTTTAATGTTTTAGTATACTTCAAATTTGAGTAGGGTAAAAAAGTAGTTCAATTGTAAAAGTGGTGAGTTTTTGGGTAGATGTTATACGAGGTTAAAAATGGAACAGTGTCGCTTGGTGGGAATGAGATTTTGTCTCATTTTAATTTTCGTATGGTGGATAATGAGAAGATAGGTATAGTAGGTAGAAATGGCGCAGGGAAAACTACGCTACTTAAATTGATAAATGGAGAAGTAGGACTTGATTACAATGACGACAATACTATGGGTGAGATAGTTAAGTCGAAGGACTTTAATTGTGGATATTTGAAACAACAGTTAGCAGGGACAGATAGCGGGCTCGCTAAGCTCGCCCATACGAGTGGAGCGAAAGGGGATGGTTCCGTAAGTTTTGCTACTACAGGGACGGTGTATAGTTATTTGTTAGACGCTTTTAATAAGTTAATTGAGATGGAACAAAAGATAGAGAAAGTGACAAATGAGCTTGATGAAAACTATAATGAAAAGAAGGCTATAGAATTAAATACGCTTATAGATACTTACAATTATGAGGGTGGAAATACCTATATAAAGGAATTAAAGACTGGATTTAAGAAATTTGGATTTGGTGAAGAAAATTTGGAACGCCCTATAAATGAGTTTTCTGGTGGTCAATCTACCAAGATATCTTTGCTTAAATTATTGCTTTCTAAACCGGATGTGCTTATATTGGATGAACCTACAAACCACCTTGATATAGAGGCAATTGAATGGATGGAGAATTATTTACAAAGTTATAAGAAAAATATAATTGTAGTATCACATGACCGTATGTTTCTTGATAATATTTGCAATGTAATTTATGATGTAGAAAATAAGGATACCATAAGATATGAAGGAAATTATACTGACTTTGTAGAGCAAAAGGAAATTAATTATCAATTAAGACTTGCTGAATATGAAAAGAATTTAAAAGAGATAGAGAGGCTTACCGCTCTTGCTGATAGATTTAGGTATAAAGCAACAAAAGCAAAAATGGTGCAGTCAAAGGATAAAGTCATAGAGAAACTTGAAGCAAAGACATTTGAACCAACTAAGGCGGATACAAAAACTTTCAATGTAAAAATAGTTCCGAATAAGACTGGTGGGAAGGAAGTGCTTAGATGTAGTGAACTTGTGGTTGGGTATGAAAATGCAATTGCGAAAGTGAATTTAATTGTCAATAGACGAGATAGGGTTGCGGTGATTGGTGCGAATGGCACAGGCAAGTCTACATTTATAAAAACTATAGTTGGTGTATTGCCAAAAATTTCTGGAGAGTATAATTTCGGCCATGAGATAGAATACGAGTATTTTGATCAAAGGATTGCGGAAAATAATTCTACGAAAACATTATTTGATAATTTTTCTGATGAGTTCCCTACATATACAAATACTGATGTAAGAAATAGACTTGGAAGATTTTTATTTGGTGAAGAAGATATAAGCAAAAGAGTTTGTGATTTATCTGGTGGTGAAAAAGTTAGATTGTGCCTTGCAAAAATATTTGAAAGAAAACCAAATTTACTTATACTTGACGAGCCGACTAATCATTTGGATATATTAGGAAAAGAGAGTTTAGAAAAAATAATTGAGAGTTATGATGGGACAGTTATATTTGTGTCGCATGATAGATATTTTACAAAAAAAATCTCAAACAAGATTTTGTTTTTTGAAAAGGAGAATTCAGCTGAAAGTAATGTTAAGTTTTTTGAATTTGGGTATGAAGATTATGAAAAGTATGTAAAAGAAAAAGAAATGCTTGCAAGTTCTGTTTCTACAAATGACAAGGACATATCCGCATCTACTGTAACTTCGAATTATGCGAACAAACAAGAAGAAAATAAAATCACAGACAATCAATTAACTTATGAGCAGAACAAACAAAAAAATAAGGATGCTAAAAAGATTAAAAAACTTGAAGATGAAATAGAAAAATTGGAAGAGGAAGTTTTGGCATTAAAAGAAGAGTTAAATAATGATAAAATACAGAGCGATTTTGCTGAGCTATCCCGTATACAAAAAGCCATAGAGGACAAGAACACTATTATTGAAGAAAAATACAAAGAATGGGATTTATTGCATAAATAGGGGCTATAATTAGTAAGAAAAATGTCATAAAATGGGGGCTTTTAAAATCAAAAAAATCTTGACAAAATAGGCAAAAATAGTATAATTATTACTAACAATTCATATAGGAGGAATAATATGAAGAAGAGAATTATAAGCTTAGTATTAGCTTTGACATTCGTTTGTGCATCAGTTCTTTCTACTAATGCAGCTTCTTTTTCACAAGGCTCTACTATTGGAACAGTAACAACTAAGAATCCAACAGCAATATCTTATAAAGATATCAGTCGCCTTTCTGACATTGCAACAAATGTTCGTGGAAAACAAGCAAGAGTAGTAAATGCAACAAAATACAATGGTAGCAATACTACATGGATTGTAAGACTTAACTTTGGTGAGTCTGGCGATCAATGTGCAGCTGATTTTGTAATCAATACTTACCCATATTCTTGGGATTCAAAGACTCAATCAGTTACATCATTACCATTTAAGAATGCTGAAGAGGGTACTGCTATGTTCGGACCATGTTGGTATTATTTCGGCTTATTCGACGATCTTACACATCAATCATGTGGATTCGCTATAGCTGAGAGAATTAAGAGATGGCCAAATTGGACAGACATGTCATTCTCAGGTGTTACTCATAGAGGCGTTGGATATACTGGCGCTTATACAACTGAGTGTGATCAAGCTTTCCTTGAGAAGCACATTCAATAATTAATTATTATGTGAAAAAAAGAAAGTCCATGCGTACGCGATGGACTTTTTTTGTGCCTAAAAGTGATTGACAAAAGCTAAATATTTTAGTAATATATAAGGGCTCTGAAAAGAGTCCTTTTTTTGCGCTTTTTGGAGTATCACCGAAAACGACAGTACAGATAAAATCTGTACACCAGAGTAAGGAGGAAAATTTAAATGACATTCGTACCAAAGGCTGCGGATATCGCCACTAAGAAGTGGTATGTCATTGATTGCGAGGGAGTTATCCTTGGACGTCTCGCAACTAAGGCAGCAGAAGTTCTTCAAGGAAAACACAAAGTTACTTATATGCCAAACGTAGATATGGGTGACTATGTGGTAGTAGTAAATGCAGAGAAAATAAAAGTTACAGGAAAGAAACTTGATCAAAAAGTTTATTTCCATCACACAGGATGGCTTGGCGGAGGAAGATATATCACACTTCGCGAGTTACAAAGAAAATTCCCAGAGAGAGTAGTAGAGTTTGCTATAAAGGGAATGTTACCAAAGGGACCTCTCGGCAGACAAATGTACAGAAAGTTATTTGTATATGCTGGACCAGAACACAAACATCAGGCACAAAAACCTGAAGCATTAAAGGTATAGGAGGTAAACCCGTATGGCAAAGTCAAAAGAAAGATATTACGGAACTGGTAGAAGAAAAAAATCTGTAGCAAGAGTTTATCTTATGCCGGGAAAAGGTGAAATCACAATAAATAAGAGACCACTTGATGACTATGTTGGTCTTGAGACATTAAAGAAAATTATCAACCAACCATTTGCAGCAACTAAGACTGAAGGCAAATTCAATGTATTAGTAAATGTATATGGTGGTGGCACATCAGGTCA
>OMRR01000161.1 GCA_900313535.1 uncultured Eubacteriales bacterium | reverse complement strand
TATTCACACCTACAGGGGCTCGTATAACTCGCCCATACAGTTACTGTATCATTGCACCATCTCTGCCAACAATATATCCATCTGGTGTTATAGAATTGACGAGCATTGAACCATCAGCTATAAAATAATACCATTTATCAGATATTTTTTTCCAGCCAAGTGCCATCTTACCTTCATTGCCATTTTTCGCATTTTCAAAGAAATACCATTTATTATCTGCTGTCTGAATCCATCCCGTAACCATTTCACCTGAAGAATTAAAATAATATGTATCATTAGTAATAATAAAAATACTGCCATTTTGCATAACATTATTCATTAAATAGAAACCATTTTTTGCTTCTACATCATTAGGATATATTTTTAGTTTATATTTATCATTATTATCTTTTATCCATAAAGTTGTTAAACTATTTACTGCACTCTTTATAGTCTTTATATGAGATACTTTTGTGCCATTTACATTACTCTTTACAGCTTGATTTAATGGTAGATTAAGTTGCATTATATTTAATGGATTTTTTTGTGTATATAATCCATTATTTTGATATAATGGCATACCTACACCTCTTCCACCGCCTCCGCCACCGCCTCCACCGCCTCCACCGCCAGTGCTACCTCCACCTGAATAATATGTAGGGATAGGTACATAAGATGTTTTTTGTTTCCATTTTGCATATAAAACTATATCACCTGCTGGCAAATCTTTAGTATAGGCATATTCAATACCAGTTTGCAAATCTACAAAAGAAACAAAATTATATCCATCTCTTACAAACAAATTTATGATAGGCTTATTATTATCTTCTCCAGTTTTAAATCCTTGCTCAACAGTATTACCAGAGAAATTATCATTAAGTGTAATTATATAAACATATTCATTCTTAGTCCATTTAGCATATAATTTTATATTTTTTGCATAATCATTACCAGATATAGATAATGTTATTGCAGAACCATCAAACACATCACTCAAATACCAACCACCAAAAGTATATCCATATTTTTCTATATTTGGATCTGTGCCAGTGCCACTTGGCAAAGTTGTATCATCAGTATATTTTCTACTCACTACATCAGAACCCTCACCTACCCATTGTCCACCATTTTTATAATATGTAATAGTATATTCATTTTCTATCCATTTAGCATATAATGTTTTTTCTGTAAGTTCTGTAGAATATGTAAGTATTGTATCAAAATCAAAAGCTTCTCCATAGCCATCTGTCTCAGTATAACTATCATACCAACCAGCGAATGTATATCCTATCGTCTTAGGATCTTCAGGTTTAAATACTTTACCACTAACTATATACTGTTTTTCTACTTCTGTCACTGCTGGTTCTTCTGGTGCAGTTGCATTTGTTGGTCTTAAGCTAAATGTTACTTCTATAGTTTGGTTAGCAGCACTTTCCCATTTTGCATATGCTGTTTTACTTTCAGATAATGCTACACTAAAATCAAACTCTTCTCCAAATTGGTCCTCCCCATTATTCCAATTGTACCATCCAAGGAATTTAAAATTTGCTGCTGATGGCGAAGCTGGTCTTATTGCTTTCCCACCAGTTTTTATAATTTGATTAGCAGGTTTATTTTTAATTGCTGCATAATCATTATCAGCATCTGGCTTATCTGTGCCTTTACTATAATCAAAAGTTAAAGTATATGCTCCATTCCACTTTGCATAATATGTTTTTGCTCCTATCTCTTCTGCACCTACTTTTTTTCTTTCTTCACCCCATTCATTTAATTCGTCTTGTGTCCACCAACCATCAAATATATAATCATTTTTTGTTACAATAGTAGGTAATACTACTCCTGTACCATAAGTATATTTCATTGTATTACTATCTCCATAAGTAGTAACACCTTGACCTTCTGCTATGTTTCCACCATTTACAACTAAAGTTATAGTATACTCTTCTAACACCCATTTAGCATAATAAACTAAATTACCATCAAAGTTTGCTGGTGCCACTGTTGAAGCAGTTGGTTCAGTGCTTCCCTCTGGTGTATCAGAATAATCACTGTTTCTAAACCAACCTTTAAACTCATAACCTGTTTTCTTTATATTATCAGATGTTGGAAGAGTTTTTGATTCACTATATGTTTTGCTAATTGGTGGCTCATAGTTAACATACTCTCCACCATTTTTATTATATGTTATAGTATAGGTTTTTTCTTCCCACTTTGCTACAACTGTTACATCTTCTGTATTAGCTTTAATTTTGCTTATAGGAGTTTGAGTATCATCACCTTGTTTATACCAACCAAGAAATTTATATCCATCTCTAAAAACCGTATTTATTCCTTTTAGTTCTGTTTCTACATTATATTTTCTACTCTGTTTATTAATAGTATCTCCTGTACCAGGTGCTTCATCATCTTTCCAATTTCCATTTTGCAAATCATAAGTTATATTATAATCCTTTGGAGTCCATTTAGCATATAATGTCTTTGGTGCTAACAAAGTATAGTCTTGCTCAGCATTACCAGCAAGTGTAGTTGTATTTAAATCTTCATACCAACCATTAAATTGATAGCCTAAAGCAGTTGCTATAGGTAAAGCAATTTTGTATTTATATGTGCTATCACTATATTCGCTAGATGCTGCATATCCATCTTCTATTGTATCGCCATGCCCCATCATATTGTATGAAACTCTAACTTTCCATTTTGCAAAAAGCGTCCTACTTTGTTCAGTATCAGGTTCTAATTCATCTCCTGCATTATATATTTGTTTTAATAATTGATTTTTATACCAGCCATCAAATAAATATCCTTCTACAACACCAGTAGGATTTGGAGCAATATAAGGCACACCATATGTTTTAGTCACATTAGCAATGTTAGTAGCATGTCCACCTAATTCGTGCACTATGGTATATGTATGTGGATTCCATTTTGCGTAAATATTTACATCACTGCCAGTGCTTATGTCAGTGGTGCCATCATATTGATTTTCAAATGTGTTATCGTCTAAATACCATCCTAAAAAATCATAACCTACTTTAGTTGGACTCGATAAAGTAGCTTTTTTACCATAAATTTTTTCTAAATAGCTTCTTGTTCCTATTGAAGAACCTGTAGCATTTTTATAATATATTTTATATGTAATCGGTTTCCATATAGCATATAATCTCAATGTTTCATCATTATTATGTGCGGTATATATAAATGTAGTGCTTTCATCACCATAGCAATCATCTTCCATTTCCCAATTATCTAAATCAGAAAAAGTAGAAATAGTACTCCAACACAAAAAAGTATAATTCTCTTTGATATATGTATTCTTATGTAATTTATAAGTTACACCCGATTGAAGATTGTTCATATTTTCCATCCGAGTTCCAATACCACCATTAGAATCATATACTAAAGTATAGTACTTTAAACCTCCATCTGCAGTTGATAGAATCATTACTTTATCACCATCAGAGTGCAACATAACATCTAATTGTTTTGGACCATCTATACCATTATATGTATCTGCAATAAAATTATTTTTCCAATTATACTCTATATCATCAGTATTAATTATGACACCCGTACCTGTATCTCTTTTAAATGCTATACCACTTATTGAATTACCACTTTGATTCCTCTCGCCTATTATTGATGATTTATTAAATTTCGTTCCATCAATTTGATTAAATATTGCTTTTGATCCGTCGGTACAATTACTATATATTTGGTAACAATGATGATATGTAAAATTTACACCCTCATTAGTATAAGCAGCATTGCCTTTTATAATTATAGAACCTGTGCCTATATTTAATTGACCATAACTATTTTCATTAGTATAGGCTACTGATAGTGCTGATAAAATATTATTACTATTGCCTGTGGCACCTGTGAATTTATTATTTGTGATTTGAAGATTGCCAGAAAATTCATTTCTATTATTATCTCCATCGGTTACATTTACATGACTATCTATATTTATAATGCTTTGATTTGTGCCATCAGTGTCATCTCTTCTGATATTATTTTTATCAACAATAAATGAAGAACCAGCATTAAGTTTAAATTTACCTAAATTATCAGACTTGAAAAGTGCAGGCATAGAATTATTAGTTATAGTTAATATGCCGTCTTCTATAATATTTTCTCCACCAAGCATTGAATACTGTTTACCAGTAGCAGTTAATTTACAATCACTTATAGTACAAATACCAATGAATGTATGTTTACCTTCACCGAACATTACACTTTCTGCGTTTGATGAGAAATTTTTGATTTCTGAATCAATAAATTCTAACTTAGGGTCGTCTGTACTAAATTTTATACTATCGCCTGCACCATTTGCGTCTAAAACTGAATTTTCAAATATAACTTTGCCTGTTGTAACACTTTTATTTAAATTATAGATTAATCCTTTAGAATGTATAGGTTTTTTTGCAAATAATTTACAATTAAAATAATATGTTTCTCTAGTTCCATTTATAGATGCCCATTGATTTGTTTTAACTTCGATATTTTTATTATGTCCATAAATTAATGCTTTACTTGTCATAAAAGTATATGCACCTGATGAAGAAGTACCATGTTCTATTGTCCCAATATTAAGTGAGCAATTTGTTATAATCAAATTACAATTATAACTTGTAGAATTATTCATAGTAGTCTGTAGTCCTCTTCCATTCATAACTAATTTATGACCATTTAGACAAATGTTAATATTTCCATTTATATTTAATTGATAATTATTATTTACTTTAGTTATGTCTAGAATATAATCCTCCAACAAATAATAATATCCAATAGCTGTAGGGAATCTTTGCGTATTATCAATTCCTCGCCATTCTTCATTACGCTCGTGTTTATCGCCTGTATGGCTACAAATAACACTTTCATCTACTCCACATATTTTGTGTGAATGCAGATCTAATTGACTGTATTTTGCATACAATTTAAGTGTTCTATTATCTCCTTCTCCGGATAACATATTCTCCATAACTCTGTCAGTATCAAAGTGCCACTCACCATCATAATTTTCTGTATTTGCTTCATGAGTTCTAAACCAACCTTCAAATTTGCCTAAATGCAATACCCAAGATGGAGTAGATATTTTTTGTCCAATTTGAACTGTTTCACCAGTTATTTTTTTAATAAGTGGATTGTTATTTTGATCAACAATTTCATATCCATCCTTATTATAAAATTTTACAAAATATGTGTTGGCATTTGACAATTTTACATTTTTTACACCATTTTCATGAACAAGTGATATTCCTCGTTCAGTTCCACTATTATCATACTGTGATGCAGTGAACATATCCATATAAGCATACTCATTAAGATTTTCACTTACTGATTGCCAATTAGCTAATATAGTTCCTTCATGGCTAGTATTGCCAAAATAAATATTATCTATTCTATTTTCGGAATTTAAACTGCAATTACTTTTAACATTAATTATTGAATCTACATTGTTATTACTATCAACATATATGCCTGCAACACCTTTACCATCCTGACTATTATAATTGCTACAATCAATTATTATTTCACCATTACCTATATTAAATTTACTGCCATTTTCTTTCAGATATATAATATATCCCAAATCAGAACTTGTTATATTTTCTCTAACAATCATATTGCCATATATTTCATTTTTCTTTGGAAAATACATTCCATAGCCATCTGTTCCTAAAGTATTATTTATGAATTTAAAAGTAGCACCTTCAGATATTTTGAAAGATCCTTTATAAGGTAGGACATTTGCATTTTCGTCGCTACTACTATTTATACCACTTAAACCAGTCATGGTAAGAGTGCCATGTCTTACATTCATTACCCATTTATCAACATTACCAGCAAACATAGACTTACTATTCATATTTATGTTTTTTATAACATTATCACCATAAAAATTTATGCTCGTTTGTTGACTATCATTATTAGTATAGAACATCCCATCGTTTCCATTCGGTCCACTTATATCATCTATCACCGAATCAATAAAATTAAATTGTGCAAGTCCGTCACTATCCCATCCATCTTGCTTATTTATAAATATTCTATAAGATTTTAAATTATCATCTCCACCTTTAATTTTTACATTGTCAAATGTTACGGTACCAGATTTTGCCATGATTACATCCGATGAATTACCAATATCACCTATTAAATTTAAATCATATAAGTATATATTACTAACATTAGTTGTATCATCAATATTTATAATATTATTACCACTACTGCCTTTTATAGTAATATTATTATCAATTCCATATACTTCAATTTTTCCATTTGAAAAACTTATATTTTCACAAGTTATAGTAGCGGGTCCTTTGCAGTTAGTTATATAAATGTTAAAAAGTGGTTTTTTTATAGTTAAATTGTTGCCATTTAAGCATAAATGTATTCCTTCGCGAAGCGTTGTGTTTGTATCTATAGTTATATCACCAGTTAAATACAAAAATGCACTTTTATTTATATCCCCCAAGTCATTTACATTAGATAATGGTTGCCAAAGCTTATCAACACTATGTGATATACCACCATTCACGCCATAAATATCATCATTAGAACCAGGAAATTCTGTATGGTGATTACATGCTCCACTTACTCCACATACTTTATGAGTGTGTCCTCCACCTAAAAGTTCTGTGTCGGTAATATCACTTAACTCAGACATAGTACCAACATCATTATTTAATAAATCCAAAAGCATTGTTAAGTCACTATCAGTTGCAATATTTTCATTAAGAGAAGTGACCGCTTGAATATCATTATTTATATTATTATTTGTCTCGTCAGTACCATCAGTGCTATCAGCATCGCTTTCTGTTGCTGGGCT
>OMRR01000001.1 GCA_900313535.1 uncultured Eubacteriales bacterium | reverse complement strand
TATTTTCGATCCTTTCCTTGGTTCTGGAACAACTTCTGTAGTCGCTAAAAAACTTAAACGCCGTTATATTGGAATAGAGCAAAATGAACAATACTGTACTTGGGCGGAAAAAAGACTTGAAAATGCTGAAACTGATAAAAGAATACAGGGATATACTAACGGAATTTTTTGGGAAAGAAATTCAACAAACTTACAAAAGAATTATACATTAAAGGAGAATGAACATGAATGAGTTATTTAAAAATAATAATAGAAAAAAAATACAAACAGAAGTCATCAAGGCTTTAAACAACACAAATCTTGTTAATTCATTGTTATCTAGTAGTCCTCGAGCAATTGGTGATGCAGTTCAAAATTATTTAGAAGACAATTTTATAAAATGTTTACCAAGTAATCTAATAAAAGAATATGATAATAGGTTTGCACGTAGATCAATGGCAGATTTTGCTTTTACAGATATAAATGATAATTACTATGCTGTTGATAGTAAAACACATAATGTTGATACAAATTTCAATATGCCTAATTTAACTTCAGTAGAAAGATTATCAAGATTCTACGAAGATAAAGAAAATTTTTTCACTGTTTTAATGACTTCGTATAGTGTTGACAAAAATAAAAAGCCTGTTTTTACAGCTTGCGAATTTTGCCCTATAGAAATGTTAAGTTGGGAGTGCCTTACTCTCGGAGCACTTGGATGGGGACAAATACAAATTGCAAATTCAAATTATGTTTGTATAGATGAAACTAATACTAGAAAAAAATGGATGCTAGAATTATGTGATAATTTAGATATATTTTATCCTAATGAGATTAATAAAATTAACGAGAGATTAAATCGCTTTAAAGCGATAAGACAATTTTGGGAAAACCAACCTGATTAATATAATTATTATTAACTGGAAACTAATGGCAAAAGTTAAAAAAATAAGGGAAAATAAGGGGACGGGGTTGCATATTTTTAACACATTTCTTCTTTTAGCAATAAAAATAATAGTAAATAGGAGCTCATAATTTTATGCCTCCTATTTTTATATTTAAAAAAATCAACGTTTTTGGAGGATGCCTAAGCCAAAAAATCAACGTTTTTGGATCATCTTAAACATAATACTAAAAAGCTAATAAATACGCTATTATTTTTAGTCAAGTATAAATTAGTCATTTATACTTGACTAAATATATTCTTTATGATATTATAAAAAATATCATAATGAGGAGGAGTGATATAATGTTTATAGGCAGAGAAGCCGAGCTTAATACTCTTCATAATCTATATAAATCAGATAAGTTTGAATTTGCAGTTATTTATGGTAGGCGCCGTGTTGGAAAAACTGCACTTATAAATCAATTTATTTGTGACAAAAGAGCCATATATTTTATGGGGGTTGAAAGTAATCTAAAACAAAATCTTGAAAACTTTTCAAAAAGTATTATGGATTTTTCTAATGGTTTTGATACATTATCATTATTTCTATCATTTCAAAGTGCACTTGAATATGTGTTTAAACTTGCAGAAAACGAAAGAATTATTCTTGCAATTGATGAATATCCCTATGTTGCTCAATCATCAAAAAGTTTTGCATCCACATTACAATTTTTAATCGACAAATATAAAAATACATCAAAGTTAATGCTTATTTTATGTGGCTCTTCAATGTCTTTTATGGAAGATAATGTGCTTGCATATAAAGCACCTTTATACGGAAGGAGAACTGCTCAAATTAAACTTTTGCCATTTAATTTTGAAGAAACCTGTATTTATTTAAAAAAAATGTCTAATATTGATAAAGCAATCATTTATGGAATTGTAGGAGGAACACCACAATATCTTTTGCAAATGAATGACAAATTACGTATTGAAGATAATATAAAAAATACATTTCTTAATCCTATGTCATTCTTATATGAGGAACCAACTAATCTTTTAAAACAAGAAGTCCGTGAACCTGCTATATATACAGCAATTATAACAGCTATCGCAACAGGTTCGTCAAGAATGTCTGAAATCTCAAGTAAGGTAAGCGAAGATACAAATGTTTGTACAAATTATATCAAAAGTCTTATAAATCTCGGAATTGTCCAAAAAGAAATACCATATGGTGAAAAAACTACTCGCAAATCAGTTTATTCTATTGCTGATAATATGTTTCGCTTTTGGTATCGGTTTATTCCTGATAATAATTCAATGATTGTTCGTGGAGCATCTGACTTGGTTTATAAAAGAATTGAACCACAAATTTCAAATTACATGGGAAAGATATTTGAAGAAATTTGCAAACAGTACCTTTGGAAACAACTTCTTTCTAGAAATTGTCCTATAGAATTTAAGTCACTTGGACGTTGGTGGGGCAATGATCCTATTGGAAAGATGCAAGTTGAAATTGACATTATGGGCGAAGAAGATAAAAATACAGCCTTATTTGCAGAGTGTAAATGGACAAATGAAAAAGTCGATGTAGGCATTTTAGACACACTCATAAAACGAAGTGATTTATTTGATTATAAAACAAAGTATTATTATTTATTCTCAAAATCCGGATTTACTAAAGGTTGTGAGGAAAAAGCAAGTGCGATGAGTAGGGTAGTATTGATAGATTATGATGATATGGGTATATAGTTTTTTATTTATAATATAGGATTTATCCAATATATAGAGGAAAAAAATTATGAGTTCGTTAAAAGCATTAGAAGAGTATTATTACAATACACATAAAAACAAAATATTTTGTATGGAGCTACATGTAGAAGATAAAGAATTTTGTATTTTATATGACTATGATAAAACAGATGAAATTATAAAATTTGTATCTAATTTTACTGAATATTTACCATACTATGTTTATAATGGAGACGCTTTAGAACATATAAATATAAACGATAAAGTATCAGAAGAATTATTAAAAAGATCAAAGCGTTGTTGGATTGGACCAGAAACTCCGAAGCGTGATGCAAAAGTAAACGGTATATTTGGAGAAGTGTTTTTGGATTTTTATGAGAGGATTATAAAGAAAAATATACTTGCATCTACATATGCAACTAGAAGAGACTTTAGAAGCAATGGTGAAAATCATGGATTTGATAATGTTTTGTTTAAGATTAATAATGATGAAGTTGAATTTGTTTTTGCGGAAGCAAAATTTGTAACAAGCAAAAGTGCTGCAAAAGCATCGCTTATTAATGATATTAGAGGCGATAAAAATCCTGAAGTGCACAAAAGAATGAATGGACATTTAACTATTGAATTTATGGATGACTACATATATTTTATAGTAAATAAAAATTCATTTTTTCATGATAACGACAAACAACTCTTAAAGAAATTTTTTAATGAGCTAAATGAAGTTTTAATTAATCGTGACGGTAAATTTGTACAATTTTTAATTGATAAGAATATCAAAGTGAATTGTGTTTTCTTTGCGATTTTTAATAATAATAGTGTTAATCCATCTGACTATATTGAAGTTTATAGATCAATTGAAGAGGAAGCAAAATCGCATCTTGAAGCTATAGGATTTAGTAACTATTATATAGAAATCGTTTTTGTTCCTACATCGTCAAAAAACATGGATATTAAAGAAGCAATAAGTAAAAGCTATGAATAGATTTGAAATAGTTAAAATCATAAACGAAGGTGTTCTTGACGATAATGTCAAACATGTTATTGAGTATTTAAATACAACATTGGCGAGAGAGAACTATCAAAATGAATTAGATTTAATATACATGGCAATTGCAACAACTCAACTGTATGGTTTTTTGTGCTATTTGAAGGATAGTGAAATAGAACTTTTTTATGATTGCGACTATTTTAGAAGCAATTCATATCGCGGTATAGAACTACCTTACTATAATAGAGGGCAGCTATCATTTTTATATGATCTTGACATATACCAAAAAGTATTTTTTTCGGCTCCTACATCTTTTGGGAAAACTAGCATAGTTGCAGAGTATATTTTAAATAATTCCGAGAGCCTTAACAATATTGCATTTATTGTGCCAACGAATTCTCTTCTTGAAGAATTATATGAAAAGTACACAACTTATAATTTAAAATTGAATCTTAAATATAATATTACGACTCAGCCAATTAATTTAACTTTAAAAAGAAATATTATGTTTTTAACTCCAGAGAGATTCATGACATTGATTGAAAATTTTGACATAAATAATTTTGATTTAATTGTTATGGATGAAACATATAAAATTGTGGATGCGTATAACAAATCAGTATCTGATTTTGTAAATCGTAGATCATTACGGTTTAGAAAAGTCGCAGATGTGATAGCAAAATCAAAATCTAAAGTTATATTCTTAAGCCCATTTACATATGAATTAACTAATTCTATGAATAACTTCTTAAATAAATATAATATTAAGAAAATTGATTGCAAATTTGAATATGTTAAACGTGAAATAATAAAAATGAATAGTTCCAAAGATGCAAAAAATCATTTTGGAATTCGGAATGATGGGTATGGATGCAATCTAAATGTAGTTCAGAAGACTAAATTCATTCTAAATAATTTGAAAACACAAAAAACTATTGTGTATGTGACTAATTATTCTAAAGCATATGAAATTGCCGCGGAAAGTGATTTTGATTATAGTAATATAAAATTTGATTCAAGACACATTGCCTTTTTAGAACATATTAAAAAAAATTTTCTAATAGATGGAAAAGAGAATTGGGCTGTATATGATGCTTTAAAAAAAGGAGTTGGAATATACATTGCACCGCTGCCAAGGTACATAAAAAAAGAAATAGTTCATTTATATGAAAAAAGTAGTTTAAATACTTTAATAGTGACAACGGCATTTACGGAGGGAGTTAATACTTGTGCTAGCAATCTGATTTTCACAAGTCTTTCAAGCGGTTCAAATAAAAACAAACTTTCTGATATAGATGTGTTAAATGTGTCAGGTCGAGCTGGTCGATTTGGTAGGAGCACTATAGGTAGGGTGTTTTGTATTAATGATAAAATATATAATCATGTAGTAGCGTTACAAAACTCAAATAATATCAAATTAGAAAATTTAAATTACATAAACAATTCTAACCTTATTGATTATGAAATGGAAATGATGGATGATGAATACTTAAATGAAAAACAAAAAGAACAATTACAAAATCTACAAAGTGAAATAGAAAATCTAGGATTAAGTACGAAAGAATTAAACATTTCATTAAATGTTTCAAATAAATGGAAAATAATCCTATATAAACATTTTTCAAGCTTAAATATAGAGAAACATAGAGAAATTAATGATAAAATTAAATCTATTTTTGAACAAAAAGAAGGAGAACATGTTTCTGCATTAGATTTTATATTTAAAGATATAAAAAAAGCATTTGATAATGAGAATATCAATGCATTTCCACACGAACCATATGAAATAAGTCCATTTGATAAATCGGGTGAATTTGTATGGGGTAGATTATACAAAATGTATGTTTCGGGTTCTCCTAAAATAATAGTATCAAAAAATATACAATTTATTACTTCTGAGTTTTTAAATATAACAAAAGGAATTAACTATTCAAATAAAAAGATGTGTGAAAGTATTTTTGAACAACATGGAGCCAAATGGATATTAAAGTATTATAATGACGATTTAACAATTGATATGAATGCTTTTTATTCTGAAACTTTTAAATTTATATCAAACATAATTCAATATAAAATACCATTTTATTTGGTTTTTTATATTTCAATTTTTAAGTTATTTGTTGAGAAAAATAAGCAAGTTGATTTGGGCAAAGCAGAATTTGATATAAATAAATTATTTAACATTTTTGAAGATAGAGATGTGAAAGATGAATATTCTAAATTAATTGATTATGGATTGCCAATTACAACTATTAATAAAATTTCAGATAGTGGTATTAGTTTTGACGATTTAAAGTCAAAAAAATATGATGATGGTATTTTTGATGATTATGAAAAAATCATTTTAGACGAAATTATTGTGTTTTTATAAGTGTTTGCTCGTGAATACTTTATTAGCACTTAAAAATTTTACTAGAATAAAATTTTTTAATGTTAATTAATGTATTATGAGTGAGAGAATTTAGTCATAAAAATCTTAATAAACTAATAAAGAGAGTTATGCAAGTAATCAACGTCGTCGCAGCAATCATAAAAAAGAATAACAAAGTATTTATTACACAAAGAGGTCACGGAGAATTCAAAGGTAAGTGGGAATTCCCTGGTGGCAAGGTTGAAGTTGGGGAGACACCGGAAGATGCTGTAGTCCGAGAAATTAAAGAAGAACTGAAATCAGAAGTAAAGGTTGAAAGGTATTATGATGAGATAAATGACGTGAGAGGCGATAGTTGCTTTAATGTAAAGTTTTTCATATGCTCACTTGTGAGTGGTGAGCTTGAACTTACGGAGCATCTAGCATCTAAGTGGGTCGAACCAAAAGAAATTAACGAGAAAGATTTCATGGAGGCTGATAAAAGTATGTTAAACAATTTAAAGAATGACAAGTTCAAAGCATTTATTTGGTGCTTTAAAAAAATTAATAATTTTATTACTAGTCTTATTTGCCACAAGCAGTTGCGCCCCCAAAACAATAGTGGAAAACAACCATACCGAGTATAAAATGGAATCCTCTGCAATTACTGAGTCCTCTCCTGCTGTTGAGCCATTTAATATAGAATCACTTTACGACGACTGTGTCAAAAAAACATTTTCTATATTTACTTCAAATAATAATAATGGAGCAGGCTTTTTATACAAAGACAAATATGTAATAACAAATGAACATGTACTAAGTGAATCTGATAGTTTTACTTTAATTGATATAAATAAAAATGAATATAGTGGCACTATAATTTTTTCAGATAAAAGTAATGATATAGCAATTATAGAAATTAATGATTATAAAGGTGAATCTGTCATCTTTGGCGATTCAGATGCTTTATTAACTGGCGATGAAGTCCTACTAATTGGAAATCCAGCAAGTGGTGTGCCATTCAGTTTTAGTACTGGAAAAAGGATAGAATTACCTGAAAAACTTAAAAACAAATTGAGAACACTCGCGGATAAACTAATACCATTAGATGCAAATATTGTTTCAGGCTACTCTGGTGGTCCAGCCTTCAATAAGAATGGAGAACTTATCGAAATCAACAATGCTGGCTATATAGATGACTTATCAGAATACGAATTTGATTATTTATGTTTTATCATACCAATTAATCGTGTAAAAGAAATCATTGAAGCAAACACAAATTAAATCTTAGGAGTAATGTTTTTGCCATTACAAAATGTATTGAAAATAAAATCAAATAAATCCTTCCGCAACTGGCTCTCCAAGAATTATGACAAGGCTACAGAGTGTTACGTTTTAGTAAAAAGAGGGAAGCCAGATGATGATAAAACTTTTTGGTATATAGATGCAGTTGAGACCGCCCTATGTTTTGGTTGGATTGATAGCACCGTAAGAGACATTGGCGGTCTAAAGTATCAAAGATTTGGACCAAGAAAAAAGAATAGTTTGTGGACTGAGCAAAATAAAGAAAGGGTTAGACGACTTGAAAAGCTAGGCCTTATGACAGATGCAGGAAGAAAGGTCTTACCCGACATGCAAATTAACAACTTTAAGCTAGATGATGATATAAAAATTGCATTGAAAAAAGCAGGTGCTTTAGAGATATTCAATACCTTTCCAGATTTATATAAAAGAGTGAGGGCATACAATTTGGTATTTTATAAAAAATTAGACAAAGAAAAATACAACAAAGCACTAACACACTTTATTGAAGAGACATCCAAAGGTAAAATGTATGGTATGTGGAATGACTATGGTAGGTTGATAGATTACTAATTATTTCCCACCAGCGTAAATTACATTTGGTTGTGCAACTGGTCCCTGATTATCTTCTGGATTATAAACCATTGATGGTCCTAAAAAATAAACTTGTGCTTGTCCACTATTATTGATTATTTTTATTTTTTATTAACACATCTACTTGTTGATAAGGTATAGTTATATTATATTTATCAAATTTTGGTTTTATATGATCTCTCACACTAAATAAACAATTTAAATAATTTTTATTTTCAGTATATGCTCTAAGTGTCACATCTATACTACTCGAAGAATAATTATTTACAAAGACAAGTTTCTCTTCTGTATCTACTACAAGTGGCTCTTCATCTAATAATTCAATCAATGCTTTCTTAACTTGATCTATGTCATTATCATATGATACACCTACTGTAAACTCTATCCTTCTATATTTTTCATATGAATAATTCTTTATAATTGCTGACCCTACAGTATTATTTGGTATATAAATCATTTCATTTTTATATGTTCTTATTTTAGTAAACATAAATCCTATTTCTACTACAGTCCCTTCTATCCCACCTATGTCCACATAGTCATCAATTTTAAATGGATGGTTTGCATATATATTTATTGCATTTGCCACATTTGCCATGATACTTTGGACTGACAATGAGATAGCCAAACCAAAGATAGAAAATGCTGCAATAAGTGATGAAGTGTTGATACCAAGTGCACTTGCTATAATCATTATAGCAAAGAATATTATTAATACATTGATAATGTTATTAATAATTACAATTATATTCTTTTCGAAAGGTAATTTTTTACTATACTTTCTAAATATTCTATTGATAATTTTGTAAATGACATAAAAAGCTATAGCTAAAAATATGGCTATAGGTATAGCTTTTATGTTGGCGTCCAATATGTTATTTGCATTATTTACAAAATCTTGCAAATATTGTGTTACGTTTCCCATCAAAATCTCCTATTTTTTCTTCTCTACTCCTATATTTTACCATATTTGTGGTATCAATTAAAGATTCTTAAATACTTTAATACAGGTATTGACAATAACGCAAAAATATGCTAATATCGATATGTTCAAAAATTGATAGTTTTATCAAAAAATGAACATATTATTAATAATAATTAGGAGATAAATTATGAGTAATCCAACAAATCAAAAAGAAAAGCTTGATTTAAAAGACCTACAACTATCTATAATGATAGTGCCATTTGCAGTAATACTTTGCCTCTGCATCCTATTCTTTACTTTTCCAGATGGTGCAAATGGATTTTTTGCTGCTATCAACCCATTTTTCAGAGACAAAATGTCACTATTATATTTATTCGTAAGTTTTGCTCTATTTCTTATTGCCATCTTTTTATCATTTTCAAAATATGGCGATATAGTGCTTGGTAAAAAAGACGAGAAACCTGCATTCTCTTTCTGGGGTTGGGGTGCAATGATGTTTTGTTGCGGTATGGCAGCTGATATACTCTACTATGGTTTCACAGAATGGTTAAACTACAGTCAAGAAGCATATATAATCGCTAAAGGTAATCCATTTGATTTTTCAAATGTCTACTCTTTCTTCTTCTGGGCAAACTTTTGGGAATACCTTGTAGTAGGAGCATGTTTTGCATTCATGATGCATGTGCGCAATCGCAGTAAGCAAAAATATAGCGAAGCCATAAGACCACTTATTGGTAATAAAGCTGATGGATTACTTGGAAAAATTATAGATATATTTGCAACTATGGCAATCATAGCTGCTGTTACTTGTTCACTTACATTTACTGTACCAGTTATCACAACTTGCTTAAATAGTTTATTTGGCATTCCAGCAAGTCATTTTACAACTATAGTGCTATTAACTCTTACATGTATCATATATAGTATCTCTCTTGCAAATGGACTTAAAGGAATTAAATTCTTATCAAGTATATGTATATATGTATTCCTAATTTTCATTTTATATGTATTTATATTTGGCGGTCAATCAATATTTATACTCGAAAGCACCTTCAAACAAATTGGATTACTATTTGATAATTTATTTGTTATCTTTACAGATATAGATCCTACAAGACAAAGTACATTCGTTCAAGACTACTGTGTATTCTACAATGCATTTTGGCTTACATGGGCAATTACTGTGCCATTCTTTATCGGTGTTATAAGTAAGGGAAGAACTATAAGACAGACTATAATGGGTGGACTTGCATTCGCTATGCCAGGTTCAGTACTTTGCTTCTCAGTACTTTCAAATTATTCAGAATCACTTCAGATATTTAATAAGATTGATTTAATATCAATATATAACAATACTGGAAATGCTTACAATGTCATCAACGAAATAGTAAATAGTTTACCATTCCCTCAAATCGCAATGCTTATACTTATTATTTCTATGATATGTTTCAACTGTACAAGCTTTGACTCTATTTCATTAACTTGCTCATACTACTCATATAAGAATTTATCAAATGATAAAACTCCACATAGATTTGTAAAACAATTTTGGGCTATACTTTTGATCATCTTCCCAATCGTACTTATCTTTTCAGAAAGTACAGCAGCTAACCTTCAAAACGTCGCAGTATTATTTGGTTTCCCAGGAGCAATCCTTGTCATACTCGTAGTTATTTCATTCTTTAAAGATGCAAAGGAATACATAAACCAACCACCACAGACTCTATAACTATAAATATAATATTTATTAATGTAAACAGCACTAAATATGAACCAATCTTTTTTGGATTTAGTGCTGCGTAATTTCTAAATGTTATAAGTGATGCAAGTGAAGCTATAAGTGTGCCAAGACAACCCACATTAACACCATATAGAAGTGGCACATAATCATTGGTGAATTTTGATAAAAGAATACTTGTAGGCACATTTGACATAACTTGGCAAGAAATCAAAGTAGTAAAATATATATTTTTTTCTAATAATTTTGAAAAGAAGTTATTCACTGCATCTATCCTTGCAAGATTAGATGAGAATATAAAGAAAAACACAAAAGTTGATAACAAACTATAGTCTATAGATTTAAAAGCCTGTCTATCAAGCAATAACACAATAATCGGTATAACTATAAGTCCTATAATAAGTGGCACATACCTAAACACCACAAATATTGCAAGCACAAAAAGGAAAATATATACCTTCTCTTTTATAGGACTTGTTTTTATATCTTGATGGCTTAGTATCAACTCATCATCACCTATAAGCAAGGTGCTTAAATATAAAAGTACAATCGCAACTACAAATGGTATCGCCATTATCTTCATAAATTCCACATTATCAATATTGTACTTTGTGTATATATACAAATTTTGTGGATTGCCGAATGGAGTAAGCATTCCACCAAGGTTTGCAGCAACATTTTGCATTATAAACACAAATGCCTCTTTATCTTCGTTATTAGTTTCCTTTAGCACAAGATACCCCAAAGGCAAAAAAGTTATTAACGCCATATCATTTGCTATAATCATTGACCCAACAAAGGTTATCGTTATCAATGCCATATATGATTTTCTTAAAGTATTAAACCTTATGATAATATGTCTTGCTACAGCATAAAAGAAATTGATATCTTTAAATGCACTTATTATACATGATATGAGAAATAAACATGAAATCGTTTTATAATCTATGTAATGAATATATTCTTTGTCTACAGGCACAAAAAATATGGTAGCTACTGCCAAAACAAAAGCTATTATAGCCACCACATTATTTAAAACAAATTTTTTTATCTTTATAACCACAGTCTTATATAATCAAAACCTATTCCCATTCTATAGTAGCTGGTGGTTTTGATGTTATATCATAAACCACTCTAACTATCTCTTTTACTTCATTAGTAATTCTATTACTAATTTTCTCCAATAAGTCAAATGGTATTCTTGTAAAATATGCTGTCATAAAATCTTCTGTAGATACACACCTTAAAACTACTGTCTCTCCATAAGTTCTTGCATCTCCTTTGACACCAACTGATTTAGTGTCCGCAAGAACAGCAAAATATTGATTTGGCATATTATCAATATTACTACTCTCAAGTTCTTCTCTTAATATAGCATCCGCATCTTGCAAAATTTTAATTTTTTCTTTAGTAATGCATCCTATTATTCTAACTGCAAGTCCAGGGCCTGGGAATGGTTGCCTATAAACTATTTCCTTAGGTAATCCAAGTGATACACCAATTTTTCTTACTTCATCTTTAAAGAGATCCCTTAGTGGTTCTATTATTCCATCAAAACCTATATTTTCTGGAAGCCCTCCCACATTGTGATGACTTTTTATTGTTGATGCCTTATCATTTCCACTCTCAACAACATCCGGATATATCGTTCCTTGAGCAAGATAATTAATCTTTCCAAGTTTCTTTGATTCTTCTTCAAAGACTCTTATAAAATCCTCTCCTATTACTTTTCTTTTCTTTTCTGGTTCATCTACATCATGTAAATCATTTAAAAATTTATCTACTGCATTTACCCTTATAAAATTGAGATCATAATTATTTTTAAACACTTTCTCAATATTATCTGCCTCATCTTTTCTAAGCAATCCATGGTCAACGAATATGCAGTATAGATTTTTACCTATTGCTTTACTAAGTAATACTGCAGCAACAGCAGAATCTACACCGCCAGAAAGAGCAAGCAATACCTTTTTATCCTTTAACGTAGCTTTATACTTTTCTATTGATTCTTTAGCAAAATCCTCTACAAACCATGTCTTTTCCAATCCACATACTCGTCTTACAAAATTCCCAATAATTTCTTTACCTTCACGTGTATGTGTTACTTCAGGATGGAACTGTACACCATATATTTTTTTATCACGATTCTCAAATGCTGCATGTGGACAATTTTTTGTCTTTGCAGTCACTATAAATCCATTTGGCAATTTGCTAACATAATCAGTATGGCTCATAAAGCACACATTATTCTTTTGAATAGAATCAAACAAATCACTTTCACCATAATTTATCTCTGTATTTCCATACTCTGATTTATCTTCTGCTTTTTCTACTACTCCTCCAAGCAAATGCGCTATAAGCTGAGCTCCATAACATATACCTAAAATTGGTATTCCCAAGTCAAATATTCTTTTATCTATACTTGGCGCATTATCTTTATATACAGAATGTGGCCCACCTGTAAATATTATTCCACTATAAGCACCATTCTCTATATCTTCTATAGAAGTATTATTATAACTCTTAAGTTCTGAATACACATTTAAGTCTCTTACTCTTCTCGCAATAAGTTGATTATATTGCCCACCAAAGTCAAGAACTAAAATCTTTTTTATCATACTTTTTCCCTTTCATTGCCTATATGTTTTTCATCTCATCCATCGCTTCATTTGCTAAAGCATCACACCTTTCATTTTCTTCATTGTCAGCATGACCTTTAACCCACTTAAACGTCACTTTATGCTTTTTAGTTAATTCTATTAACTCTTCCCACAAATCAATATTCTTAACCTCATCACTTTTACCACGTCTAAAATCATTTTTAATCCAACTATCAATCCATTTTTCATTAAATGCATTTACAAGATATTTTGAATCTGATGAAAGTGTTACTTCACAAGGCTCTTTCAATTCATTTAAAGCAACTATAGCTGATAAAACTTCCATTCTATTATTAGTTGTATTTTCAAATGCAGCTTTCAATTCTTTTCTGTGAGTTTCATTATTCTTATCAGTGTATTTTAACACTGCACCGTAACCACCAGGTCCCGGATTTCCCCTTGAAGCTCCATCTGTCCATATGTCAACATGTTTCATAGACGATTAAAATCCTTAAGTTTAAATCTATCTGGTAAAATTTCAATCATTGTAAGTACCTTAGTATCAATCAACTCTCCATCCTTAGTCATCTTAGTCATAATTACTTTGAAATCATCATCACAAAACTCTGACATAAACTGCCTGCACACACCACAAGGAGATCCCATATCATAGGTGTCAGCACCCTTTGGTCCTGTAACTATAGCTATGGCATCAAAATCCCTTTCGTTTTTTTTGACCGCTTCCACAAATGCAACTCTTTCTGCACATATAGATGGTCCATATGCACCATTTTCAATATTGCAACCCACATAAACATTTCCATTTCTGCAAAGAAGCGCCGCCCCCACATTAAAATTACTATATGGTGTGTAGGCCATTTTTCTTATTGCAAATGCTCTGTCAATTAAATCTAAATATTTTTGTTCCATAATTAATCCACTCCTCGTATCTCAACACTATCTACATTATTTTTCACTATATTCGCAAAACATTCAAGTTCTTCTCTTGAAAACGATTTAAATGGTAAGTCTTTCATATCAGGTGCTGCCTTGTAATTTTGTAGGAAATATTTTTTTGCTCCCTTTATCATATCTTTAATTTCTATAAAATCATTTTCACTATGGAGTCCTTTTACACAGGTGGTACGGAATTCATAATCAGGATCCCTATTTATGAGTAATGCTATAGACCTCTTTACTTTATCTTGCCACCCAACAATGTTATCTATCCCTGCTACTTTAAGATAATTACTAAAGCCAGCTTTGATATCCATCGCAAACATATCTACAAGTTTTTCATCAATAAGTTTTTCTATCATATCTGGGAAGAATCCATTAGTGTCAAGCTTTATCGGATAACCAAGTTCTTTTATAGGTTTTAGTAACTCTCCTATGTCTTTATTTAAAAGTGGCTCTCCACCAGTTATTGCCACACCATCTAATTTACCTTTGCGCTCTTTCAAAAATTCTAAAATATACTCTATGGTGAAAGTCGGAAAATGTTCTGGGTGCTCTACCAACTCCATATTGTGGCAAAAAGGACAACGCAAATTACATTTACCAAAAAATATTGTACACGCTATATGGCCTGGATAATCAAGCAAGGTTGTTTTTTGTAATCCTGATATTACCATCCTAACTCCTATACCATCACTGCTTCATTTAATGCAAATGAATACAGATACTTTTCTTTTACTTCTAATCCAGTAAGTTCTTTAATAGCATCAGCATATATATCAAGTTGAATCTTGTAATGATTTTTTAAATCATTAATAGTTTTTTCTCTGTCAATTGATTTTTTACTAAGAGAATCTGTTTTATAGTCTACTAGCACTATGCATTCACTACCATCAGTGTCTTTCTTTATATAAAAAGCATCTATCACACCTTGTATTATAACATTTTTTTCGCTCAAAATATCAGTTTTTATATCTAATTTATCATAAAAATCATCCTTCATATAGTCATTGATTTCTGACTGGCTATATAATTTCATAAACTTTTGCTCTCTATAGAGTAATTGGTTTTTATAGGCCATTGCCATCTCTTTGCCAATTGAGGAATCAAGAAATGCACTAATTCTTGCCTTATCTACTATATTTTGTACATTTGAGTCTGATTCCTTATCACATTGATATATGTTGTCTTTATAATTATAAAACTGCATAAATCTATGGTATGCATTACCTATCTCTCTTCCATCAATTATATCAGTATCATTATGTTTTTTGTCAACTCTTGCATCATCCCTATCATCATCTTCAACGATTTTTGATTCAACATCACGATTGAACTCTTTATCAATCTGTACTTTCTTGATAGCTGACACAGAAAACTTAGGTTTCAATTTGTTATAATCACCATACTTATAACTATCTTTTAAATTATTGTCGATGCTATCCTTATCAAAGTCAGCAAAATAATCTTTATTTGCCTCTATTACTTTTTTCTCGTCTCTAACATCATTATATACTTCATCATAGATTGTGTCACTATCAGGCTTATCTTCCACATTTATATCCCATGAATTTAATACTAACTTACAGTAGCTTTCATCTTTAACTGGATAATTAGCAAGAACCACATCGAGATAGCAGTCACAATCTTTGATTGATTTGCTGATATTCTCAGCATTAGCATAGCATTCATTAAAATTGTCAAAATCAGTTTTTCCAAATCCAGTATTCTTACATACTGATCCAGTGATATATAATTTATTCTCTGCTCTGGTTAATGCAACATACAACATCCTAAGTTCTTCTCTTAGCATATCATTTCTTTTTTTATCAGCAATCAAAATCTTTTTAGGTGTGCCAAGTACATAATTCTTTGCTTTATCATAATAATCAAGACCTATACCATAATCTTTATCAAATTGATACTCTTTTCTATCTGAATAATCTTTGTCATTATATTTTGCATTGCAGTTACAAAGGAACACAGTATTAAACTGCAAGCCCTTTGAAGTATGTAAAGTCATGATTCTAACTACATCCGAATTCTCATCATAAATCTTAGCCTGCCCCTGATCAATACTTACATCTTTCATCTTTTTGACATATCTATTGAAGTTGAAAAGACTCACGTAATTACTATTTTCAAAGTTTAGAGCAAAATCATATAAGGTGTCAAGATTTGCCTTTCTCTGTCTTCCGTCAGACATAGCAGATACAATTTCTCTAACCATTAATTTATCATATATATATTCTATAAAATCACTTATACTAAGATATCTAAGTTTAAACTGCAAATCACTTAATGTATCAAAGAATCTCTCAACTTTTGCAATAAACTTATCAACATCTATAGAATAATCCTTTAGTTTTTTACTTAATTCCGCTTTTCTATCTTTCTCTGATATCGTCTCAACTATATCACAGAGTGCATCATAAAGATATTCCTTGTCAGATATAATTCTCATAAATGCAAGTTCGTCATGCTTAAAGTTAAAAATGTTTGATTCCAACACAGCAGCAAATGCAATATTTTGCAGAGGATTATCTATTATTGCTAGTATTTCTAACATCAATTTTATTTCAACTTTCTCAAAAAATCCAGTTCTTTGTTCTGAATATGAAGGTATCTTATGCCTTCTTAAAGCCTCTTCAAATACCTTGCCCTTATTCTTAACAGACCTCAATAATATAACTATATCACTATACTTGCACTTCTTTTCTTTAACTAATTTCTCGATTTCTGTTGCAACATAGTCTGCCTCACACTCTATCATACTATTTTTTTGTTCTTCAGAATCAGTTTCAGTATTTCCATTATCAGCTTTATCATCTTTTACTTTATCTTTAGCATTTTCATCATCCTTATATACTACATGAATTTCAACTTTTTTATCATCCTGTAATTCTCTATCTTTCTCATCATCCCTTACATCAAGTGCATTTCCATTACTGTAATCTATATCCCCGAAATCTAGAGTCATAGTTTTAGCAAATAAATCATTTACATAAGAGATTATTTCCTTAGTACTTCTATAATTGACACTTAAAGTTTTATTGACTCCGCAGGCATTATCTCTATATTCTTTTTGCTTATTAACAAATATAGATGGTTCTGCATTTCTAAATCCATAGATACTCTGCTTTACATCTCCTACCATAAACACATTATTCTTTTTAAAATCATTTGACAGTGCTGCAAGTATTTTCTCTTGCACAAAGTTCGTATCTTGGTACTCGTCAACAAAAATTAATTCGTATCTATCACCAATCTTCTTTGCCCTATCAGATATTATTCTTTCAACTTTACCATCTTTATCTACAATTTTGTCATATAATATATCAAGCGAAATATGCGCATAATCACTAATTTCGTACATATTTCTCTTTTTCTTTTCATATATAACTTGTAAATAAAATTCTCTTAAAAACTCTAAAAATAATTTATCATTTTCATTGTATATTATAGCAGTATCAATCTTTTTAGCATTATATATTCTATCAAGCAAATCAAATTTCTCTATAATTGAGTTTAATTCTGATTTTATTTCATTATGTTCCTCTTTATCAGTTCTAGCAACTCTCCTTACATCCATATAAAGCAATTTTTTCATGCCTAAAAATTCATTTTTCAAATTTATAATATTATTTAATGAATTTTCATCTATAGTTTTGGCATTCTTACCATCATCAATTACAATCTTTTCATTCGCTATAGAATTCATTAAGTCTATCAAAGAATGTACGATAGGCAGTGTGTTATTAAACGCATCTATCGCATCTTTACTCAAAGGCTTATTACTTGCCGTTAGTCCACCATCAAGTGATGACTTATATATATCATAAAGCTTACTTGCAATCTCGACTTTTTTTAATGACTCATTTTGTAATTCAATTACCTTATCAGATAAAACACATGTATATTCTTCATATGCCTTCTTTGAATAATATTCAAAGTTTTTAATTCTATCAGAAAGGTACTCTTCTGGCCACGTGACAGAAGTCAAAAATGTAAGTCCCGCTATAAGCATGTTCTTTAAACTTGCCTCATCGTTTTTATTGACGTACAAATCAAATAATGTCTTATACTTTGCATCAGCGTATTGTTTTTCAAAGAAATCGTCCAATACATCTTCCTTCAATACTGCCATCTCTTTATCATCGCCAATTCTATATGTAAGGTCAAAATCATAATACAAGCTATTTTTCTTATCAAGTAAAGTATAATTCTCTTCCAAAACTCTTTTGCAAAAGGAATCTATAGTAGAGATATTTGCATTTTGTATCATTGCACTCTCTCTATACAATTTTTTCGCGTTTACACCTTCCAAGAGTTTTTCTTCAAGCTTTTGTTTGATTCTCGCCTTCATCTCTGCAGTTGCTTTCTTAGTAAAAGTCATCACAAGTACATTAGATAAGTTTATATCCTTACCATTGCAATTCTCACCAATAATCTTTCTAACTATTCTTTCAGTGAGCACTGTAGTCTTACCAGAACCAGCAGCTGCAGACACAAGTATATTATTACTTAAGTCTGCATCAATTATATTTAATTGTTCTTGATTAAACTGCATCGCTGTCCTCATCGTCATTACTTAGTAATTGGTCTTTCTTACATATACTTGAATACTGACAATATTTGCAAAGGCTACACTTATATGGTTTAGCAGTTATAATTCCTTTATTAATATTATCTACAGTTTGATTTATTTTTTCATGCATCTTTTCAATATAACTATTTAATTCTTCATCACTTATGTAATTGCCAGATACTTTATAACCGTTTTTTAAGTTAAGTGATTTTATCTTCTTACTACTTGTCTCTGTAGACTTACCTATGTCATATACTTTATTTAGCACTTCTCTATCGCTATTTGCCATGCCACTATAGCCCATTTCGCTCTTCCAAGCATTATTGTCACTATCGCCTGATCCATCATATCTAAATCTTGGTTTGTCAACCCAGAAATAAAATGACCCAGCAAATATTGGAGGATTTTCCACATTTGCATATTTTTCATTTAAACAATAATCAATATAAAGCGTGAGCTGAACATTTATTCCAGCCTCAATCTCTTTCATATCAAGTGTTTTCTCTTTCTTGC
Source organism: uncultured Eubacteriales bacterium (assembly GCA_900313535.1). Taxonomy (GTDB): domain Bacteria; phylum Bacillota; class Clostridia; order Lachnospirales; family Lachnospiraceae; genus UBA3633. The sequence goes on along the minus strand of OMRR01000001.1, from coordinate 4,595 downwards.
CAGATTTATAATCAACTACATTGACATATGTCTTTCCATCTATATTGCAAATATCCACTCTATCAATCTTGCCACCAATTAGCAATTCATTTTTATCACCATTCTTATTTATATCATATTTAAATGGATATTCTGTTTCCTTAGTTTCAAATTGCATTTCCTTTGACATCTCTATCAATATGTCTGTAGAGTAATGCATTATTTCTCGCATTCTATCCTTTAAATACTCCAATTTATTTACTCCAAGATAGTTTTTGTCATTCTCATTGAATTCATTGAACTTATCTTCTGAAACATATTTCAAATCTAAAATGTCATCAACTTTTTTATGTATCTTATCAATACTTTCATTTTTTATATTATTATTTTTAAATAGTTCTTTAAATACAACATGCGCCAAATCGCCAATGTCATATGCCTCTACATTATACTCTTTGTTTTCTCTCAATTCTAAAGTATGTTCCATGAAATATTTAAATGGACACTTATTGTAATTCTCTATAGCTGTAGCAGAGCCACTATAACTTTTATTTTGCACATTCAATAAGTCTTCATTTATCTTAGCATTTAACTTCACATCTCGATAATAATCTGATTGTTCAAATATATTTTCTCTAATTTGATCATAATCTTCATTCTTTTTTATATACTTTAATACTTCCTTCGCCTTAACTATTCTATTCTCTTCCTCATTAGAAAACTCATATTCAAAGTTACCATCCTTATCTTTATATGCATACCTCTTCATTCCTTGCATATTGCTAGCAACATACGATATCAAATCACTATTGCTATAGAATTTAAAATTATCTTCATTAACTCTTTTAGCAATCAATCTAGATTTTATCTTCTCATCCTTATCTTTATAAGCAAAAAGATTCTCTATCATTATCAATACAGGTGATTTTTCATCAGATTCACCATCAAAATTTGTCTTAGTATATGACAAGATTAATTTTTCAGTAGGGTTTGTAAGTATAAGATAAATATAAAATCTCTGATTTAATGCTGTCTCTATAGTTGTCTGTGATAATTCTTTTACATTATTGGTAAACAATTCTCGTATAGCATCATCAATTAAATTATAGTCCAAACTTTTAGCAGGTATAGCACTTTGATTGAGCCCAAGGAATACTTCTATCTTAGGATTGTCAAATCTTGACCTCATTATGTCACCAACTACAACTTGATCAAGCAAATATGGTATGCTCTTTAAAGTTTTGCTACTTAAACCCACATCAAACATTCTCCTAAAATCTTCTACTAAGATGTTATCATTGATGTAGTTTTCGCTATCCTTTTCCTTGTACTTTTCAAGATTTGATAAATCAAGCAATATCTTATCTACAACTTCTTTGCTATATTTTAAAATTGCACTTATCTTATTGTAACTTGCGCTATCTTTGCTATTAATATCTGATTTCAATTCATCAACTTTGTTTTCAAGTGCTTCAAACTTTTCATCAATTTTAGCATTCTTTACAAAACTTCTTATAGCCAAAATATAATTCTGAATATTTGTACCAGCATTTACATTGATTTCATCATGTAAAATCAGTAGTGGGTTAATATATTCAGTTAGCACTTTATCAACACTTTCTTTTGTACTTTCGCTCATTTTTATTTTTGCAATGCCATATTTATATCTATCATAGCCTCTTATAGCATGTTCTATAATAAAATTATCAAATTCGTATACAGCCCTATCCTTCTCCGAAATACCTGAATTAATATATCTCATTATACTTTCATATGAAAAATTATAGTTAATGACATCTATTGCGGACCTTATAACCTCTATGTATGGCGAATTCAATATACCCTCTGAGTCATCAATAAATAATGGGATATTGTATTTATTGAAAGTTTTGATAATATTATCTCTATAATTCTCTATGCTTGGTACAACTATTCTTATGTCATTGTACTTATAATCCTTATTTCTAACCAAATCAAATATTAATTGCACAAGGTTTCTAACTTCATCCCTCACATTATCTGCAACATAGTAATCAATATTATTGATTGGCAAATCATTACTTAAATTGTTATTCAATGTGTATATATTTTTTTCAATATATCTTAAATCACTTTTGTCATCACTGTCATACTTGTATACATTTTTTTTGATGCCGTCATCAAACAATAAGTCATTAATGGATTTTATATCAAGCGATTTTGCTATATCTTTTATAAACTTTTTACTAAGATAAAATAAATCAGTATCATCGATTTTTTTATTTAAGTCAAAATTCAATAATTCTTCAGGGTTTCTATAGTCAATACTTACATATACTTCTTTAGCCACGCCTACAATTTGCTTAAATATACTTAACTGTATAGGAGTAAAACCAGTAAAACCATCAAAGGCAACTATCGCATCATTAAATATATCTACATCTTTAATTCTTTTATTTAGCAAATCATATTTGTCTTCTTTTATTGAAAAATTCATATCAAGTAATATCTTTTTAAACTCATTGAATATTAATTTGAAGTCATTTAATTTATCCCTATAGGCATCACTATTTTTATCAGCAATTACTTTATCTATATCTTCATCACTGACGTCGTATGCATAAAACTCTGATACAACTTGTGTCAACTTTTTTGCGAAGCCAACTCGATTTACCATCTTGTCACAGAATTTAAGTTTTTGAGCTTTGCCAAGTTTAGATAATACAAGTGTCAGTATCATTGTCTTCATATCATCATCTATCACATTTTCTTTAATCGGCTCAATATTTAATATGTCAAATACATTATGGGCAATCCTATCAAACGATACTACATCTATATTTATCATTCCTGCACCATAGCCTTTTTCAAGTGACTTCTTCATGATGATTCTTTGCTTGTCATTCGTGTCTTGTTCTGGTACAACAAGATAGATTTTCTTTTGCATGTCTACTTTGCTTTTGTCATTATCTTTTCTTGACATATCAAGAAAGCGATTGTAAATCCAATCGCTTTTTCCTGATCCGTGGCTACCTGTTATTATTTTAACATTCTTACTCATTATATTTACATAAGCTCGCACAGCTCGCCCCTACATCGTTTTTATTTACAATGACTCGCACAGCTCGCTCCTACATCGTTTTTATTTACAATGACTCACACAACTCACCTCTACATCGTATCGGCGAGTTATACGAGCCCAACATTACTTAATTATGTCCTGCAAACTTCTCGCTCTAATTTTTAGTTTTCTGAGTGCTTTATCTTCAATCTGTCTTATTCTTTCTCTTGTAACTTTAAGTTCCTTTCCCACTTCCTCCAAAGTTCTTGGATGATCATCTTCAATGCCAAATCTCAATATAAGTACCTTTCTTTCTCTCTCCTTAAGTCCTGACAAAAGCCCCTGTATTTTTTCTTTAAGCATTACTCTTTCAGCATTGGTCTCTGGAGATATTACATTTTGGTCAGCTATGAAATCTGCAACTATTGAATCATCCTCGTCACCAGCTGGTTTATCTAGTGATATAGGATCCATAGCAATCTGTATTACCTCTTCAACCTTCTCCTCAGTCATCTTCATACCCTTTGCAAGTTGCTTAATTGAAGGCTCATATCCAAGTTCTGCAGTGAGTTTCTTTTTCTCTTTGTTGAGACGATTAATAGTCTCTACCATATGTACAGGTATTCTTATAGTCTTACTTTGGTCAGCAAGCGCTCTTGATACCGCCTGTCTTATCCACCAAGTAACATATGTAGAAAGTTTAAATCCCATTTTATAATCAAATTTCTCAATTCCCCTTGTAAGGCCAAGATTTCCTTCTTGTATAAGGTCAAGCAAAGAAAGACCATGTCCTATATATCTCTTTGCTATTGATACTACTAATCTAAGGTTACACTCAATTAATGTATTCTGTGCTCTTTCTCCTTTTTTTACTACTCTTAATTCCTCAGGAGTCAGTCTAAGCGCTACAGATTGATCTACAGGCAGCTGCTCGTTCAATTTTTTTCTTCTAAGCAACACCTGTGCCTCTTGCTTTTCTTTTGCAAGACGCTTTTCTCTATCTATAGTAAGTAATGAATATTGTCCAATCTCTTTTAAATACATTCTGACTGGATCATCAAGACTTACACCTTCAAATATATCTCCCTGACTACTTAATACATCTTCTGTCTCATCAAATTCATCTACAGCTATGACATCTTCATCCTTTGGTTCTTCCGGATCCTTGTCATCATCTTCCTCTTCAATAAATACATCATCCTCTTCTTTTAATTTTTTAACAAGGTCCTTCTCTTTCCCTTTAAAGTTAAATGAAATTGGCTCATCTAATGTACCATCTTCTTCATCTTCAGTGTTTACATCAAATGAAATTGCCTTATCTTTTTTCTTCTCACTAGCATTTGTTTGCTTAATATTCTTTTTTGCACTAGTTTTAGTTGATTTAGTTATATCTTTAGTAGACTTAGTAGTCTTACTCAATTTAGTTGTTTTTGTATTTTGAGTTTTCTTTGTAGTCTTTGATGTTTTATCACTTTTAGCAACTTTTGTAGATTTACTTGCTACACCTTTTGTACCTTTACTCTTTTTTTCCACTGATGTTTTATTATTCTTTACAGCACTAGATGCCTTTTTAACT
>OMRR01000022.1 GCA_900313535.1 uncultured Eubacteriales bacterium | reverse complement strand
TGAGAATGATATTAGAGTAAAAGAATATAATGCATTGCATAAAGATGCTTTTATTAAGCTATCTGATGCTCGTAGTTGGCTTCAATACCACTTAATAGATTATTATGAATCAGATGAATGGTCTAATTTCGATGATGAACAAGCCGTTAAGGATTTCTGCATTGCGATGTTAAATGAATAAATAAAATAAATATGGCAAAGTTTAAAAAAGGACAACACATTCGCAACAAATATAATGGTACGGTGTATCTTATAACAGATGTTCTTGAAGCTTCTTATGTAATTGAATGTAAACCAATAAACTGGCTTCTTCCATTTGATGCAGAAGATGAATGGGAACTAGCTGAAAATAGCCAAGAAATAATTGAGCTGTTAAACACTGCTAAATACTTGCTTAGAGGCCATAAACAAAATTTGAATATAAGCTGGGCTCTTGAAAAAATAAATAAAGCAATTAAACTAATAAAAGATAAAAATAATGGCACTATATAGATTTGTAAGAGTATGACGTATATGTGGTTTACTGCAACAGTTTTAGAACTTGTTGCTTTCGTAATTTTCTTAGTAAAGTGGTATCAACTTAGATAATAGTAGAGTTATGGCACGTTATAAATTATCAAATGCTCTTAGGAGTTGTGAACCAAAAGAGTTTAAATCCGATAAAGCTGCATGGAATAGCCTTAGAAAACATTTTCTATTTAAAGAAGAAGACGGTAGTGTATCTGGATGCTACATTTGGATGTGGAAAGAAATAGAAATTGATGTTCCAATTAATAATGAAGAGGAATATGTAAAAATGCATAATGCAAAATATGGTCCTCGTCCTTATGGATACGGTCCAGATAACGCAGAACTATTAAAAGTAGGTGAACCAAACATACATTCTACTTGGATTCCAGTTCTTGAAGGTGTTACTACACATCCTTATAACGTAACTAAAAAGAAAAAGTAATGAAAATCGAGTTACATAATTTAAGACAAATGCAAGTACTCTTTCCTACTATTGGAATAGATTTAGAATATAGATGCTTATTTATAGTTTGGTTCAATAAAGCATTGTATATAGGAAAAAGTAAAAAAATTAAGTTAAATGACAATTAATGTTGACAGCGGTAAAATTGATAAAGAGTGTGAACTAAATCGTAGTTACGAATGTTGTGGTTGCGTACATTATTATGATGAAAGTGACATAGTGTGTAAACGTGGCTGTATAAATTATTCTAAGAAATTAAAATAATATTAAGTTATGAATCTTACAAACATAGAAATAGAGAAGATAAAGTTTGCTGCTATGTTAAGCAATACTTTAGATAAGTATGTCTACTTAAGAAAAGATAAAAACGGTTATTACGTGGAATATGCTTTCATTGCTGGAGCACCACACGATAACAGATGTTTATCTTGGTATGATTCATATCAAGAGGAAGCCTACATACGTAATGGATGGATGGATGGTATTTCTGATGAGGAAAAAATTTTTAGACTATCTAACATCAAGAAAAAAATAGACAATAAAATTGGTAATCTATTTCGCCTTTCTAACTTTACTTGTGGTCATGAAGATTATGAGGAAAGTAGCTTAAAAGAATGTGAAGAAAATTGGAAAAAATACCATGATGATGAGCCTTTTGTTGCAGAAAACCATATTTGCAAGGTAGGGCATCCAGCACCAAAATGTAGGGAATGCCAATGCAAACATTGGACATACAAGGAGCCAGTAAAATGTGCTTGTTGGTGCTTGAGAGAAGTAGATATTCCCACAAAGGTAACTATTCCAATAGAAGATGCGATGAAATTTTATAACACTAAATAGCATGAGAGAAGTTATTGAAGACTGCTATATAACAAGGGATTCAGCGCAATATGGGTTTGCTGAACGTGGGTGTATAGTTTGGACTGGCTATCATAGTCCTCCCATTAAGAAATCACATGGTGGATATGTACCGCCAAGTGATGACTATGAGGCATTTAAGAGAAATCAGATTTATGTGCCAGCAGAGAAGTTCCCAAACATAACATTTAGGAACAAGCCTAAGAAGTGTAGAATCATTATAGAAGTAGAAGATTAATAAATGTTAAAAGATTCGAGAGGCATTTTGCTTCTCGAATTTTTTTTTATATATTTGCATAAAGACTGTGTATTATGCTTATAG
>OMRR01000128.1 GCA_900313535.1 uncultured Eubacteriales bacterium | reverse complement strand
ATCTGAGAATGTAGAAAGTCCTATAGCCTTAATGATAGTCTCACATAATCCTATAAAGAATCCTCCTACAAGGGCACCAGGAATTGATCCGATACCACCAAATACAGCGGCAACGAAACACTTAAGTCCTGGAAGTGATCCTGAAAATGGGAACACAGTAGACCTATCAGTGAAATAAAGTATAGAACCAATTGCAGCAAGAAGACTTCCAATTGCAAATGTAAAGGAAATAGTCTTGTTTAATTTAATACCCATAAGGCTTGCTGCCTCATAATCCTTTGATACTGCTCTCATTGCCATACCAATCTTTGTTTTATTGACAAGCCAGAGAAGTAACATAACCAACAATATAGTTATGATTGGAGTGAGTAAAGTAACAAGTGATGTAGATATGTCACCAATCTTAATTATAGTCTTAAGTCCAGGTATCTCTGGGTATGGTTGTGGCAATGCAGTAAATAAATATGTAGCGAGATTTTGTAAAAGATAAGATACACCTATAGCAGATATCATAACTGACATCCTTGGTGCATTTCTAAGTGGTGCGTATGCCACCTTCTCAATTGATATTCCAAGTATAACTGTCACAACTAATGTGACAAGTATAGCAATTGGAAATGGTAACACAGCAAAAGAAAAGATCATAAAGTAACCTGCTATCATAAATATATCGCCATGAGCAAAGTTTATTAACCTAAGTATACCATAAACCAAAGTATATCCTATAGCTATAAGCGCATAGCATCCACCTACTGATATTCCAGTTAGAGTGTGTTGTAAAAATTGAGTTATATTCATTGTAAACCTCTATTAAATAAGGCGGACATAAGCCCGCCTTTTTATTATACTAAAGAAAAAGCTTTCAAAATACGAAATTAGTTCATATTTACGATTTCTTTGAATGCAAATTTTCCACTTTCAACTTCCTTAATATATGCTGCACCTTTCTTTGCATCTCCGATCTCGTCAAAGCTTATCTCACCAGTTACTCCAGTATATACAAGTTTAGTAAGAGCTTCTCTTATAGCACTTCCATCAGTTGATTGTGCTGCTTCAATTGCCTTGTATGCTGCAAGATATGCATCATAACCAAGTGCAGAAACTGCAGGAATCTCTGGTGGTTGTTTCTCAACATTTACTAAGTAGTTTGAGAAACCAGTAGCTGTCTCACCATTTCCATTACCATTTAAGAATATTGCTTCCTCGCCTACAGCAGTTGCTGGGTTAGCCTCATAGAATGTAGTAAGAACTATTCCTTCAGCAGCTCCATGTGCATTTGTAATGATTGTTCCATTCTCCCATGTGTCTCCACCGCCAAATTGGCAATCAAGACCAAGTTCTTTTGCTTGAGAAAGAATAAGTGGTGCAGTAGCTATTGATGATGGTGCAAATACGAATTGAGGATTAGCACCTTTAATATTAGTTAATATAGCCTTGAAATCTTGCTCATTAGTTTGGAATTTTTCTTGAGCAACTACTTCAATGCCATTGCTTTGACATGCTTTTACAAAGAAGTTTCCAAGTCCTTCTGAATAGTCATCTCCAAGTTGTGTGATAACAGCAACTTTATTGTAGTTGTGATCCTTGCAGTACTTAGACATAACTGTTCCTTGGAACGGATCAATAAAGCAAGTTCTAAAATAGAAATCATTTCCATTTGTAACTTGTGGATTTGTGCAAGAGCAACCTATAGCAGGTATCTTTGCATCTCTAAAGTTTTCACCAGCAGCGATAGAAACTCCTGAACCATATGATCCAATAACTGCTGATACTCTGTCAGAAATAAGTTTTTGTGCGGCTCTTACTGCCTCTGTCTTATCTGACTTGTTGTCAACTTCGTCCAATACAATCTTATACTCTTCGCCATTGATAGTTATAGTATTGTAAATCTTGTTAGCATAACGAATACCATATACTTCTTGGATTCCGCCGCCACCATTTTCTCCAGTTTGTGGCTCAAATACACCAATTTTGATTACCTTTTCACCAGCAGCACTTGCTTCTGCAGGGGCTGCAGCTTTTTGCCCACATGCTACAAGGCTTAATACAAGTGTTGTAGCTAAAACTAATGATAATAACTTTTTCATAATAACTCCTCCAAATACTTTTGTATGCAATTAGGATAGGGAACCTAGGTCCCCAATATCTTTCAATTTTATCATATTTTAGATAGATTTTTCAACTATTTTATAAAACAGGCCTATTCTACTAGTTTGCCATCAGCTCCTATCTTATAGCCATCTGGTGTCACTGAATTGACGAGCATACTACCATTATTTGTAAAATAGTGCCAAGAATCTCCTATCTTTTTCCAGCCTATGGTCATCTTGCCCTCATTTGCATTCTTTTCAGCCTCAAAGTAGTACCATTTATCATCCGCTGTATTCATCCAACCAGTAACCATATTACCGCTTGCGTCAAAGAAGTATGTATCTGTAACTGACACTGCCTGAGTATTGTTTATAGCCACAGGTCTTGTAACTTGATAGAAACCATTGCTTGCAGTTAAATTCTGACCATAGTTATTAACTACATTTAGTTTCCATTTACCAGTTGCACTATCAGTAACCCAGTTTGATGTCTTACTTGTATATGATTTAACCTCTATATTGTTTGTATTAATTTGCGACTTTACGTAATTGCCATTAGCTTGGTTATTATTAGTGAGTGGTTGTGGAAGTTGTTGCTGTAATGGTGCTGCAATTTTACCACCTCCACCACCTCCGCCGCCTCCGCCACCATTATTTCCACCATTGTTTCCTGAATTTCTATTGTTTGATGAAGTTTCAGCTGGAGCTATAGTTGAAGTTTGAGTTGAGGCTGCTCTTGTTGTAGTAGTTGCTTCTGTAGATGCTGCTGTTGTAGCCTCAGATGATGGAGTCGTGCTTGCCACAGTTGATGCAGTTGTGCTTGCCTCAGTTGATGCTGTAGTGGCTTGTGCAGGTTCCTCTTTATTTGTATATTGAGCATATAGTTTTAGATAATCGGCAATTTTTAAACTATACACTGAATCTCTGTCATAGAACTTTCCACTGCCATCTGCCTTAGTATTATATCCTATAAACTTTTTACTCTCATTAGTCAAAGTAGGTAATGGTAAGTCTGACATTGTTGCCTTAAGTGTAGGGTAGTAATAGCATACTTGATTTCCTACAACCAAACCATCACTTCCTGCATCAATCTTTACATAATTATTTGTATATAATTTAATTCTTAAATTCACATCTGTAATTTTATAACAACAAAGTGAATTCTTTATAGTATTTGCATAAGTATTTGACAAAGTATTAAACTCTGCGCCAGTAACTTCTACATTGTTTCTATATAACTTCTTTATAGTTACTGTAGGTTCAGCGAAGAATCCTTTTTCCTTTACATCAGTAGTATGATAGAAGTCTCCAAGGTCTATCTCTTCTACACCCTCACCATCTATCCAAAGTCTGCCAAGGTTATCATCTTCACCTGTAATGACTACAGCCACATAGGTATCTTTCTTTAAATCTACAGGATTATCAAAATCTATAACATTAATACCATAGTGTGATGTGAAACTTTGACTTGTAAGTTTGTTGCTTTCATTATTTATAGCATTTGCTATGTCGTCTTCATTTGTATCATTAGGAACCCTGTACAATGAAACTTCATATGGTTTATTGTGGAAACTTGCATAGAAATTTACTGCCACAGCTTTTTCTCTATCATTTCTAACCTTAAATACATTTAATGCTTTTTTATATGCTACTGATAAATCTGCTTTAATTTCTGATGTGACAGGTTTGTCGTCAATAACTATTCTTGAATTTTTGCTCACTCCGCTTACACCAGTGTCATAATAATAGTTGTTTTCATACTTTGAAAATGCTGGCATAAACTCTGCAGAATAAAACTCAGATGTAAGATTAGGTGGGTCCACATTTGGATCTGCATTATACCAATTGACCCAGTTATAGTTATATGGGACAAATGAAAACTCATTCCATGAATTCTTAACTATGAATGCACCCTTATGAGATACTCCATATGATCCTGTATATTCAAAATCATCATCCCAACCTATACAATATACACCATGTCCAGAAAGTGAGGTTCTTCTCTTTTCTACATAGAACACACTATCGCTATATGGATAAGGAATACCATTTAATGAATAACTACCTATAGAAGGTGAGTAATCAATATATATACCAAGAGAGACTCCATCATAATTAACAATTTCTCTCTTCATATCCTTAATCCAGTTATCGTAGTCAAAACTATTATCTTCTTTCACATAGTCAAATGCCTCAAACAATCTCATATTGTTGGCATGAACTATGGTCTTGTCAGCAAATGAATCCACATATGATCTCTCAACTTTTCTGCTGAGTAAATCATATGAACTATCAGTATATAAATTATCACTCATTGTATCATCTTCAAGTACAAAAGTTCTCCAAGATGATGCTATCGCTAGTTGATTTTGGTATGTAGAACCAAGTGATTTCCACTTTGCCCTATCTGCCTCTTTGGTTGCATCACTATACCCTGCATTGCCAAATGCATCAGTTGCTGGTTTATGTAACGACATAGCACATTGAATCTCTGAGAGATTTAACTCATCCATCTTGTTTGGAAATACACCCCTAGACATGTATGCCTTTTTATTCAACACATTTCTTACATAATCAGGATGATTCTTCATCATATATGTCTCAGCCTGTGCGCAAAATGCATATATAGCACAAAGTCCAGCATATGACTGGTTCTTCAATGTGGTAAGGTAATTTCTTCCATTTAAGTCAAATAATGAATATGAGCTTGGAAATGAGTCTCCATCATCACCCATTAATCTATTGGTATTTTGTTCACTTTTTACTATACTGTGTCCAGCACTACCTGCATATAAAGTGAATTTTTCAAATGTCAATTTTTCTATCTCAAACTTCTTCGCACGAATATCAAGTCCTATGCCACCATTTCCGCCACCCTTTTCGCCTATAAATCCTTTACCAGAGTATCTTCCATTTTGCATCAATCCTCTTATAGATAAAGATGCACCAGCATCTGGCATTTCATCGCCTATACCATTTCCACCTTTTCCACCTCTAAGCACACCACTCTTTACTTGTATAAAATTAGTTTTGAATGTTTCAAATACTACTACAGCATTACCACCATTTCCACCTTTATCTGAGTTTGAGTCTTCACCATTTCCACCTTTTATAAGGCTTCCATCAAATATCAAATCAGAATTATAAGAGTGGATTGCATCTCCACCATTAACTTTGCTTGCCCCTAATACATTACCACCATTAAAACTTGCTAATGCATTTTTAAGATAAATAACTGGATACTCAGTATTCACACCTTTAATACTTCCTTTTTCTTCTGAAGTGTCAATAAGTGTAAAATTCTTTTCTACATACAATGCATAATTATTTTTAGGTGCTGTAATATTGTGTCCAGCAAGATCAAGGTTTAAATTGTTAGTAAAGTTAACTTTATCATAAAGTTCTATATCACTTAATAAAACTATGGTGTCGTTTTCAAGTTTAGCACCATCCTTAGTAATATACGTAAGTTGATCTAAAGTACTAAGTTTTGAATAATCCTCCTCTTCACCTGTCTTTTCAGCAGATGCTATCTCCGTATATGCTTCACTCTTAGTAGCTATGTCTTCATTATTATTTTTTTCTGTAGTCGTACTTTCAACAGTTGTCTCAGTAGTTGTTTGTTCCTTTTCACTCTCAGCAACGGTACTCTCTTTTGCATTAGAGTTCTCTTTTGTAGTCTCGGTAGTAACTACCTCTGTTGTAGTTGTCTCTATCTGATCATTATTTTTTGTAGTACTCTCTTCAACCTCAATTTTTGTAGTTTCTTCCTCTACAATATTCTTCTTCTTTGTGGTAGATTCTTCATCGCTCTTTTTAACTATTTCTTCAGTGCTTTGAGTAGTGACATTATCCATTTTGTCATCATTACCCGTAGCAAAATTAGGCAATGCTAAACTAATAAACATGCTCATGATCACAATAATTGCTATTAAACTTTTTTGTTTTCTCTTCATACTCTACTCCTTATAAGGAAATACAATTTCCACAAAAGAAAGTTTTAAAAAACAATGTTTATACTACTTAGTTTACTTTAAAGTTCTCTACTACTACATTTATATCTTTGACTTTCTTACCGTCGACAAGTATCTGTTTTGCAAGTGCTGCACCTTTCTCACCTACAAGTTTATAATCTCTAATAACTGATACTTCTGCGCCAGCATTTTTATGCTCTTCTGTCTGTCCAAATACCAATTTCTTACTTGCCTTTGTTCTATCAATTACCTTTGAGACATTTTCATTAACTATATTGTCATAGACAAGCATGATGGCATCAACCTTAGGTAATATGTTATCAAGTGCCTTATCCATATCTTCAGCCTTACCAATTGATACAGTATATATATCTATATCATAATTTGTGGCATTGAATTTAAAATAGTCTATATCAAACGCAGCAAGTTCATTACTGCTATCATATATAATTCCAAGCCTTTTTATTTCAGTATGATTTTTATTTATGTAGCTAAGTTGTTCATCTATCAAATGTGAATCAATGACTCCAGTAAGATTAGCAGTTGGCACACCTTTACTATCGCATAAGCCAAGTCTCTCTGCATTTGCTACGCCAAGAAATACTATAGGCGTCTTATCAAATTTATTCTTTATGGCATTAACAGCTGTGTTGCCAATAGTTAAAATCAAATCTGGATTTTTAGTAGCAAATAAATCTGCTATTTGCTCTGAATAATTTTTATTGCCCTTTGCATTTTCATAGTAATATGTGACATT
>OMRR01000002.1 GCA_900313535.1 uncultured Eubacteriales bacterium | reverse complement strand
TTTTAAATCTAAACTCAAGATGATGCCCAGTACTTGGATCGTAGACCATGCCATAATTTAAAAATTTAATTCTCAAATCTTTTTTTATCTCTACCTTATTAAAACTTGCTTTTGATAGGTCTACTTGATAATTCTTTTTGACATGATGCTCTATCTCTTCTTTGACTTTTTTTGTAAAAGTAGCACGCATAATTATCTACTAAAACTTACCCCAAAGCTTAACCTCAGGCTCTAAATCTACATTAAAATATGCTTTTACATCCGCTTTAACTATATTCATAAGTTTATATACATCATATGCTTTTGCATTTCCTTTGTTTACAATGAAGCCAGCATGTTTTGTTGACACTTCTGCATCTCCCACATGTTCACCCATAAGGTTACTGTCTTTTATAAGAATTGCAGCATACTTGCCTTCTGGTCTTTTAAATGTAGATCCAGCAGATGGCTCATCTAAAGGTTGTTTTTTCTCTCTAAGCATAGCATATTTATCCATATTCGCTTTTATTTCATTTTTATCACCCTCTTGAAGGTTCAAAGTAACCGTAGTGATGATAAAATTCTTTTCCTGTATTGCAGATTTCCTATATGAAAAATCTAATGCATCTTTGCTTAATTTTACTACCCTACCTGCTTCATTAATGGCATTAGCACTTGAAATTATATCCTTTATCTCCTTATCGTAGGCACCAGCATTCATTGCTACAGCCCCACCTATACTACCAGGTATACCGCTCAATTCTTCCATACCCTTTAGCTTATTCTTAAGTGCGACTTGCGCTATGTCTGACAATAAAGCCCCTGCTTCTGCCTCTATTTTAGTACCATTTACCTTGATTTTTGACAAATTTTTTCCAAGATGCACAACGCAGCCTCTCACACCCTTATCAGACACCAAAACATTGGTTCCATTACCAAGTATATAGTATATTATTCCCTTATTTCTTAGGAACTTTATTAACTCTACAAATTCCTTTATATCCTTTGGTTCAGCAATAATATCTGCCTCTCCCCCTATTTTAAAGCTTGTATAGTTCTTTAATGGCTCTTTTTTATAAATTTTCATTTTTAACAACAGTAAAATATACTGCCTCTCCTTTCATAATTTAGCAGTTCTCTTTACTTATTGTATCACAAATGATAAAATAATTAAAGTATGAAATTAAATAGTAGCAATTTTATAGGTATTTTCGACTCTGGAATCGGCGGCATTTCAGTCCTTAATCAGTGTATAAGGCTTATGCCAAATGAAAACTATGTTTTTTTTGCCGATTCAAGTAATTTTCCTTATGGTACAAAGCCAAAAACTCAAATTGCACAAATAGGCCTTGACATCATTGGACACTTTGATAAGTTAGGTGCAAAAGAAGTAATTATTGCATGTAATACAATGTCGACAAGTGATATGCCACTTTTTGTAAGTACTTACCCAAATTTAAAAATATTTGGCACTTATCCAGACTTCACTAAATTACTAACTCCAGGGACTATACTTAAAGAAAATGACTATATATATGATAAAGAAAATGGCCTTCAAATAAAAAAGAGCAAATTGAAACTACTTATCATAGCTACAACTGCAACTTGTAAAAGTACTTTTCTTACTCAACTTGTAAACGACTTTAAAAATTATATAGATATATATGTTGAGCCTACGGATTTTATAGTGAAAGCAGTTGAAAATGACAAATTGGATACTTTTGAATTTAAAAATCATCTTGAATTATTTTTTAAAGAATATAAAGATATTAACTATCTTTTACTTGGTTGTACTCATTTCCCATTTGCAAGTGATGAAATTAAAAAAATAGTTAACGATGATGTAATTATGTTTTCTGGTGGAGATATCGTAGCGAAGTATGCCTTTGAATATACTTCACAAAATGATATGACATCAAATATAGTTAACCCAACAATAACTATAATTGATTCACAAATTAATGATAGACGAATAAAGTTATATAATAAATTAATACGCACTAATTCACACAAGATTGTATTTGAAAAATCATTTGACAGTTTAAGCTAAAACTATACTGCTTTTTTTACATTTAATTCAGCATCACGTTTCATGTCACGTTTCTTCAAATCTTCTCTCTTGTCATACAGCTTCTTTCCTTTGCACAATCCTATTTCAACTTTAATCTTATTATTCTTAAAATACACCTGCAAAGGTATAAGTGTATATCCCTGTAGTTTCAATTGATCTGCTATTTTCCTAATTTCCGATTTATGTAAAAGTAATTTTCTCGTTCTTAAACTATCTACATTAAATATGTTCCCTTTTTCATATGGAGTGATATTCATTCCAATGACAAAGCATTCTCCACCTATTATCTTGCATATTGCTTCTTTTATTGAACAATTTGACAAACAAAGGGACTTAACCTCTGTCCCTTTAAGTTCTATACCACACTCATATTTTTCAATTAAAAAATAATCGTGATATGCTTTTTTATTGTTTGCTATTAATTTCGTACCCATTGTAAATTATTCTGTTCCTTTATCCAATATAAAATCTATGGTTCTTGTCTCTGGCGTACACTTTGCAAGTATGACTTTTAACTTTTGTCCAAAAGCGAATACCTTTTTAGTTCTCTCTCCAACTACTTGATACCTTGTTTCATCCATTACATAGTGATCATCCCTTAAATCTCTTAGTGGTATCATTCCCTCTATAGTATTTGGCAATTCAACAAATATGCCAAAATTTGTAAGTCCAGATACATTTCCCTCAAAAGATTCTCCAAGATGTGGCAACATGAATTCACATTTCTTTAAATCATCTATATCTCTCTCACAGTCTATAGCCACTCTTTCCATCTTAGATATATTTAATGCCACTCCATCAAGTATATCTTCATAATGATTTCTTCTCTTTTCCGTAAATCTATTTTCAAGGACTTCCTTCATTATACGATGAATCTGCAAATCACTATATCTTCTAATTGGAGATGTGAAGTGAGTATAATACTTTGAAGCTAGAGCAAAATGTCCAATCAATTTCTTAGTATACTTAGCTTGACTCATCGACCTAAGTGCAAGTTTCTCAACAACATATTGATATGGCTTTCCTTCAACAGATTTCAATAGTTTTTGCATATCCATAGGATGTAATTCATTTCTAATATGGAAACTAATCCCCAACGAATTCAATGTACAAGTTAAGTTTTCGAGTTTATCTTCCTCACTTGCCTCATGTGTCCTATATAGGAATGGTATCTCCCTATAATAAAACTCTTCGGCAACTGTCTCATTTGCAGAAACCATAAAGTCTTCTATAAGTTTATACGCCTCTATTCTTTCTTTTTCAGATATACCAATTGGTTTTAAATTTTCATCAACTATTATTTCTGTCTCTTTTAAATTAAAACTAACTGCCCCTCTATCTTCTCTACGTTTCCTAATCTTTCTTGATAATTCTATCATATCCCTGATCATTTTGTTAATCTTTAAGTTTAATTCAGAACTATCTTCATCCTTTGTAGTATCTATAATGTTTTGTACTTCATGATAGGTCATTCGCTTATGCGAGTTTATAACTGATTTGTATATATCATGATTGACAATCTTTGCTTTATCATCAAATTCCATCTCACAAGTCATCGATAGTCTATCTTCACCTTCATTTAAAGAGCACATGCCATTTGACAGCACATGTGGCAACATCGGAATTACTCTATCTAAAAGATATACAGAGTTTCCTCTCTTTAATGCTTCCCTATCAAGTTCAGAGTTTTCTTTTACATAATGACTAACATCTGCTATAGATACATATAACTTTTTATGCCCTTTCCCTGTGTCTTCAAGATATACTGCATCATCTATATCCTTTGTATCTTCACCATCTATAGTTATAAATATTTTATTTCTTAAGTCTTTTCTTCCCTCTAAGTCACTTTTAGTTATCGGCACGGCTACTTTATCAGCTTCTTTTAATTGTGCATCACTAAATTCATCTCTTATTTTAAAATCATGTACTATAGCTGTAATCTCATCATTTGGGTCATCCTTATGCCCTAGCACTTTGATAATTACTCCCTCAGGGTTATCCTTTTTATTTTTCTTTGGTAATAATTTAGTCTCTACGATAGAACCCTTAACAGCTTTTCCCCAATACTTCTTTTCAATATGTATATCAAAAGGTATTTTCACATTTATTGGACTAACAAAGCCAAATCCCTTATTTGGTTCAAATATACCAACTACAATGTCACTATCTCTTTCAAGAATTTTAATTATTTTGCCTTCTCGCTTTTTATTATCAGCTGACTTATTTGAAATAATTTTTACTAAAACCCTATCGTCATTCATTGCAGAAAGAGAATCTTTTGAAGATACATATATTTCTTCTTCGTTATCTGTACCAACATTTAGTTTAACAAAACCAAAAGACTTGCTTGCAAGTCTAAATATTCCCTCGTATTCACTTTCTTTTATCTTATTATTTTTCATATTAATAAAAAAGGCCTGCAATATGCAGGCCTTGATATTACCATACTATATTAAGCACAAGTGCTAATAGTAAAAATCCAATTGCGAGTACTGTCGTTAATTTTGACAAATTCCCTTCCATAGATCTGCTTTTAGCTTTGCTCCAGTACGAATCTGCCATACCAGCTATACTACCAAGTCCTGCACTCTTTCCCTCTTGTAAAAGTATAATGCCAGAAAGTGCCAAACATACTATTAAAAATAAAATCATTATTATAGTTTTTAACATATTCATTTCCTCTTTTCTTTTTGTTGTGCGGGAAAGGGGACTTGAACCCCTACGTGAAAACCACACAAGATCCTTAGTCTTGCCTGTCTGCCAATTCCAGCATTCCCGCTAAAAAAGTAAAAAGCGCGAAACGGGGATCGAACCCGCGACCTTCGCCTTGGCAAGGCGACGCTCCACCACTGAGCCACTCGCGCATACAATTATTTTACCATATATTGCTAAAAAATCAAGCCGTGCCTAGAGGCGGAATCGAACCACCGACACGGGGATTTTCAGTCCCCTGCTCTACCGACTGAGCTATCTAGGCATTAGCGGGTGATGGGAATCGGACCCACGTATTCAGCTTGGAAGGCTGACATTCTACCATTGAACTACACCCGCAAATGTAACCTAGTTATTTTACAAAATAGGGGTGGTTTTGTCAAGAATATTTTTAAGTAAAAAATGGCCAAAAATGCCCATTTTAATAGGATGTTAAGCAATACCCTTTCAGACCACCATTAATAATTATTTTTTTATCTTCTTTCCAGCTATAAACTTTGCATATACATTGCTATTTGGTCTATATATGAATCTCTCAAATCTTTCAATTAAAGACAGTTCTTTGAAAAGTGTTGTTGGTATATGACTCTCATCAAGCACTATAGCATCAAATTCATAGTCTTCTTCAAAACTACCTACCTTTCCAAAAAACTCTCCACCACCTTTAGTAGCAATGTAAAATGCTTGTACAATATTTATGCTATCTACATCTTTATCAAACAATGTTTTCCTAATCTTTGAAGCAGTTATAGAATCTTCAATAGCTCTAAACATTGACAAATATGATCCACCAGCAACATCAGTCGCCAATCCAACTTTAATTCCCTCTTTTAAATATCTGCCTATAGGTGCTATACCAGATGAAATATTATTATTTGATGAAGGACTATGAGCAACCCATACTTTTCTATTCTTAATTAGTTCCTCACCCTCTTCATCAGGCCATACATAATGTGCCATCACAGTATTTGAAATTGTACCAAACATTCCAAATTTATCATACGCCTTTTCATAACTCTTGCAATCCCTAACCAATTCTTTTACCCATTCAATTTCAGCACAGTTTTCTGACAAATGCGACTGTATAGGTAAATTATACTTTTCAGCAATACTAGATAAAGCATATAATAATTCATTTGTACAACTTGGTATAAATCTTGGAGTAATAATAGGTTTTATATTATTAAATTTATTGCTTTTCTTTATCCAAGACTCTGTGTTAGCAATTGAAGCCTTAGTACTTTCTATAAGATACTTAGGTGAATTCCTGTCCATGTTAACTTTACCAACAAAACCCTTAAAACCTGCTTCTTCAAGTTTTTTCATCAAATAAAGCGTTGCATCATTATGGATAGTTGCAAACATTGAAAATCTTGTAGTAGGACTCTTTTTTAAATCATTTACAAAGATATCATATGCTTTTTTAGCATAAGCTAAATTCTTATATTTCGCTTCTTCTGGGAAAGTATATTGATTAAGCCAATCAAGTAACTTCAAATCCATGTGCAAGCCAACAAATTGATATTGTGGTGCATGTAAATGAATGTCAATAAGTCCAGGAATAATCATCCTTCCAGTATAATCATATACCTTAATTCCTTTGAACTTTGATGGTATTTTTTTATATACACCCTTACACTTTCCATCAATACAAAGCACAAATGAATTCTCATTTGCCGAAAATTCATTTGTGCTTTTTGCAAATAATATATCACCTTTTAATGCAAAATTCATACTGTACCTTCTAAATCTAGAATTAATCTTTAACTGCCAATACCTCTACTTCGCAGAGAACACCCTTTGGTATAGCTTTTACAGCAACACAACTTCTTGCAGGCTTTATACTTCCATTAAAATACTTTGCGTATACTTCATTGAACTTTGCAAAGTCACCCATGTCAGCAAGAAAACAAGTTGTCTTTACAACATTTGAAAAATCCATTCCATTTGCTTTAAGTATAGCGCCAACATTCTTGCAACTTTGCTCTGCTTGTGCTTCTATACCATCTGGCACATTGCCAGTTGCTGGGTCTACAGGTATCTGGCCTGAAGCAAATAAAAAGTTTCCTGTTGCTACTGCTTGGCTGTATGGTCCAATAGCAGCTGGTGCATCGTTTGTTTTAATTTCTTTAAACATAATTCTTTTCCTCCAAAATTTATTAAAATATTGCTTTTACAATTTTTTGATCATTAACACTTACCAAACCCTTTGGTATAATCTTTAAATCTGGTATAACTGGTAGTTGCATAAATGCAAGTGTCATAAATGGGTCATAAATCTTATTAACCCCCAGCACATTGTATGAAACATTTTTCAATTTATCCAATGTGTCAATAACATATGATTCATTCTTTTCAGTCATAAGCCCTGCGACATTTAACTTCAAATCTCCAAGTATTTTATTATCTGCCACAACTGCAAGGCCACCATTATTCTTTTTAACTGTATTTGTTGCAAGAGCCATATCATCATCATTTACTCCCACAACTATAATATTATGTGAATCATGACCTATGCTTGATGCTATAGCACCTTTCTTTATCATAAAGCCTGTTATAAATCCAAGTCCTATATGTCCTGTTTTCTTATGTCTCTCTATAACAGCAATTTTAGCTATATCTCTATCTATATCAACTCCATATGGCATCCCCTGTTTCTCAATCAAGTCAAAAACTCTTTCTTTTGATAAGACACCCTCTGGTACTAATTCTATGGCACGGAGTTTATTTCCCCTTACTTTGAAAGCAAAGTCAGATGACTTTACTTTATTCATATTAAACGAGTTGTACACTCTCTTATACTTAGTTTTACTTAAAGTATTGTTCTTCTTAGCAAATGCCTTCACTGCCTTATAATCTTTTGCAACTTTTATGCCTCTAATATAAACCTCGTCTATTTTGAATGAATTTAAATCATCCAAGATAATAAAGTTAGCAAGATATCCTACACCAATTGCACCATAATCTTTAAGTCCATAGTGAATTGCAGCATTTAAACTTCCAATTTTTATTGCTTTAATTGGATCAGCTCCAAGTTTGACAGCCTTTCTAATGATCTTATCTATATGACCTTCATTAAGTATAGTATCTGGGTGATTATCATCTGTAGCAAGCATACATCTATCACAATATGGATCTTTGAACAAATCAATTAATGCAGCTAAATCTTTACATACTGTGCCTTCCCTTATCTCTATCCATTGTCCTCTCTTTAATTTTTCTTTGGCTTCTTCAATATTTGAACATTCATGATCAGTACTAATGTTCATAGACAAGTATGCATTTAAATAATTTCCAACTAATGCTGGTGCATGACCATCAATATTCTTATTTGCATTTAAAGCATCGGCACATTTATTTAAGCACTCTCTATCACCATGTGTAACACCAAATGCATTCATCATTTCTGCAAGTCCCAAAATTCTATCATTCTTATAAAACTGTTTTATATCTGTACTTTTTAATGTCGCCCCTGCTTCATCTAATGGTGTAGATGGCACACATGATGGAACCATTACTCCCACATACAAGTCAAGGTCCTTAGTCATTTCAAGGATATAATTTATGCCAGCCTTTCCAGCTACATTTGTAATTTCATGTGGGTCAGCAATTATTGCACAAGTTCCATGAGGAACAGCCAAATCTCTAAAACTCTTTGGACTAACCATAGAAGATTCAAGGTGCATATGACCATCTATTAATGCTGGTGCAACTATCTTATTTTTACAATCAATTACAACCTTTCCATCATAATTACCGATGCCGACAATATAGCCATCTTTAACTGCTATATCACCAGTTTCAATTAACTCAGTAAACACATTGACATACTTTGCATTTTTTAAAACCAAATCTGCCTTTTTGATATTAGTGGCTACATCTATTCTATCTTTCAAAATTTTGTAATCCAACTTTTGAGTCTTTTGCATATGACCCCCTATAATAAAACATACAATCAATTTTAAATAAATGCGGGCGAGTAAATACCCGCCCACATATAATCGATTAAACAAAGATATATTTCAATATAAACAATATAGCAATAATAAATAGTGTTGGTGTAACTTTCTTTCCATTTCCAGAAAGAAGATTTATAGCACAGTATGAAATTATACCAAATGCTATACCTTCAGAAATACTATAGAAGAATGGCATTGCCACGATAGCAAGGAATGCAGGAATTGCTTCAGTAGCATCATCCCAAGGAATATCTTTAACATTCTTCATCATTAAATAACCAACAATAACAAGTGCTGGTGCTGTAGCGAATGATGGAATAGCTTGGAATACTGGCCAGAAGAACATTGCGATTAAGAATAATACTGCTGTAGTTATAGCTGTAAGACCTGTACGTCCACCTGCTTGTACACCTGAAGCTGACTCAACGAATGTTGTAACTGTAGAAGTACCTGCAACTGCACCAAATGTTGTACCAACAGCATCTGCAAACAATGCATACTTAATATTATGTAAACGACCTTTTTCATTCAACATATTTCCAGCTTTTGCACAACCAATAAGAGTTCCTAAAGTATCAAAAATATCAACAAATAAGAATGAAATGATAACAACTATGAAGTTCATCATTCCTCTCGCATTTATCTCTTTAAATCCTTCTACAAACTTTCCAAATGTTGGAGCCATAGATGCTGGCATACTTACAAAGCCACTTGGAATTACTGAATAGAATGAAGTAACACTATTAGACAAACCTGCAGCATTGATAGCATCCATATCTGCAAATGTCAATGAAAGTGGGTTTAATCCAGCGCTTGTAAATGCTACTTGACCTAAATTAGAAATGTCATTTGCATATACACCTGGTCTATAGAAACCTGCGATTTCGCAAAGTATACCAAGTACCCAAGTAATAAGAATTCCAAGCAAAATATTACCTTTTACATTCTTATGTACAAGCAATGCAGTAATAACTACACCTACAAGGCAAAGAACTGCACAGCAAACTTGCACATCATAAATGTTATACCCTTTTACCATTGCACTATGGAAAGGAATAAGTTGAACTAAAGTACTAGCATTTCCTTGAAGCACATTAGCATTAATAAGTGCTATGATAGTAATGAATAATCCTATACCAGCTGATACACCAGTTTTAAGTGAAAGTGGAATAGCATTAAACATTGCTTCACGAACATTTACTACTGAAAGTAAAATGAAAATAACACCTTCAACAAATACAGCAGCAAGAGCAAATTGCCAGCTCGCACCCATACTAAATACTACAGTATAAGTGAAGAATGCATTAAGTCCCATACCTGCAGATAATGCAAATGGGAAATTACCAAGTACACCCATAAGGATTGTAGCAACAGCAGAAGACAAAGCAGTAGCTGTAAATACAGCACCCCAATCCATACCAGATGCTGATAAGATACTTGGGTTTACAGCAAGGATATAAGCCATTGCCATGAATGTAGTAATACCAGCAAGCACTTCAGTACGAACATCAGTATTCTTCTCTTTGAGTTTGAAAAACTTCTCCATAAAATCCCTCCTAAAATTTTTTTATAAAATTGCTACTCAATTTTAGAAATCTATAGTTTTCCTAAAATCGTAGCAAAATTACCACATTTGTATGGGCGAGCTTAGCGAGCCCCTTAAACTACTTTAAATCTTTATAAATCTTCCTTTTTATATATTTGCCATGTTTCTCTACAATGTTTTTATTTTCATCCACGACCTGCATCCCTCTAAGAAATACTCTCTCAATCTTACCTTTAAGTTTCTTTCCTTCAAAAGCACAATAGTCAGATTTTGAAACTTGATTCTTTAAATTTAAAGTCGTAGAATTCTTTGGATCTATTATAACTAAATCTGCATCATATCCTTCTTTTATAAAACCTTTTCTGTGCCATAATCCAAATAACTTAGCTGGATTTTCAGATAATAATACACACATTCTTTCTATAGTAATCTTTTTATTTAACGCAGCGTCAAAAAGTAATATTCCTCTTTGCTCCACACCATTTAAACCACCTGGAATCTTTCTAAAATCATCCTTTCCAAGCGCTTTTTGTTCCTTGGTAAATGAACAATGATCGGTTGATACTATATCTATGCTACCATCTTTAAGTGCTTTCCATAAAGCATTTATATCTTTTTTCTTTCTAATTGGCGGAGCACATACATATTTACTTGCCTCAGCAAAACTCTTTTTATATACACTATCATCAAAATATAGATATTGAGGACAAGTCTCGCCATAAACTTTATATCCTCTTTTTTTTGCTATCTTAACCTCATTCAATGCTTCCTCACATGTGACATGCACTGCCAAAAATGCTGCACCTGTAATATTTGACATGTAAGCAAGACGATTTACACAATCAGCTTCTGCCACTGCAGGACGAGTTAATGCATGAGAAATTACTCTCTTATTATCCTCTCCTTTTACATTTGCCCTCAACTCTTTAATTATACCATCATTTTCACAATGAACACCAGTTATTCCTTTACATTTAGCAATTTCAGTAAGAGCAGAAAGCATATCATCGTCATTAAGTTTTATATCATAAGTTGTATATAGTTTAAATGAAGTAACGCCTTCTTTTATCATATCCTTAATTTCAGACTTTGCTTTATCAGTCAAATCTGAAATTGACATATGAACTCCAAAATCCGAACTCACACCATCTTTCGCTTTATCAAGCCAATTCTTAAGCCCTTCTTTTAATGTCTCTCCTTTATATTGAGTACCATAGTCAATAATAGTCGTAGTGCCACCACTTACAGCAGCTTTAGTACCACTTTGGAAATCATCAATAGTAGTAGTTCCCGCAACAGACAAATCAAAATGAGTATGCCCATCTATAAAACCAGGGAAAATATATTTGCCTTTGCAATCAATCACCTGCACTTGTGAACCCACCCTCGTAGGTGCGACACATTGCGAGCCCGCTACTTTAATATTCTTGCCAATTTTTTTTATCTTTTCTCCCTCAATCAAAACATCAGCAGTAAAACACTTTTTACTATTAACAACTATTCCATTTTTAAATAAAATTTTTTTCAAAACTAAACCCTCTTTATAAAAAATTACTTTTATTTAAACTTACTTTGCATTTTTCTCCAATATACATAGCAAGTATAATCTTTATTAAATCACCAATTATAAATGGAATGACACCAACAAATAATGCATCTTTAAATGAATAATTCAAATTAAATGCTAGCCAAACAGTTCCAAATATATAAAGTATTACCATTCCTAAAACTATCCCAAAAAATCTAATACGCATATCATCAAATTTATCAATAAATAATCCAGATATAATGGCCAAAAATATATATCCTATTATATATCCACCTGTTGGTCCCAAAACCTTTTGTGCCCCTCCAGTAAATCCAGAAAATACTGGCAATCCACAAAATCCAAGAATAATATATAATACAACACTTACTAGCCCAGGGAATAAACCTAATATATATACTGATAAAATAATTGCAAACGTTGAAAGTGATATAGGCACTATACTAAATGGTGTAATGATCGAAATCGGAGCAATTACACATATTACTGATGTCATTGCTGCGATTAATATCACTTCTTTTAATCTACCACTTACATTTTTCATATTGTTATGTACAAATAATTATTATTTTAAAAACGATTGTATTGCATTTTGCAATTCAAAAAATACATTTGCAACTATATAGCCATCTGCGATAGCATGATTCATGCGAACAGTCACTGGCATCATTAGTTTTCCATTTTCTTCTCTATACTTACCCCAATTAATAATCGGCGCAAAATGTAAATATCCATCTGGCAATTCAATATTTAAAGAATCATACGAAACCCATGGAATATATGAAGCATCAAACCAATTAGGGTGATTAACAATATCAAATTTATACTCTCTCGTTTGTTTCGCTTTTTCTATATCATTTTTAATATTTTCATAAAATACTTTGTAATCTTCAAAATATTCACTATACACCATTGTGCAAGTTTCAGTATCATCATGAAATACATAATGAGCTGGGTTAATTTTATCATAACAAACTAGTTCTTCAGTTTGCCAAAAATAACCCATCTTATAATCATCTCTTGAATTTAATACTTTAGAAAGAATATATAAAAAATTTATGTAAAACTTCGTATCATGTTGCTTTGAATACGCTACGAGGTCTGTGACATCTATTCTTGCAGTCATTGATGTGGAACATTTACAATCTTTTGTGAAATGATTGAAAACATCTTTTCTATAATATTTTTCTTTATTTATTACTTTATAATTCATATTATGATAGCGGGCTCGCATTGCTCGCCCCTACAATGCTGACTCCTAAAGTTCGCCCCTACGATTAGGTTTCGTACATAAAATAAATTCTATTTTTTATATGGAGTGTTTTTAAGTGGAAGTTCTGTGCGGAACTCACCATCTTTCCTATAGTATGCGAGAGCAATTGCTGGCGCTGTTGGGATGGCAGTAATTTCTCCACAACCTATGGCTCCGTTTGCAAATTTCATACCTTCTTTTTCTACTACTATAGATG
>OMRR01000117.1 GCA_900313535.1 uncultured Eubacteriales bacterium | reverse complement strand
TTTAGCACTGTCTGAGCGAAGCGAGTTTGCAAAGTTCTTGGCGAGGCAGAGCCAGCGCTTGCTTAAAAAATCTTGTTTTTGCGACCTATTTTCAGTGTGGGGTCGCCTGCTGACTGCCATTCTGCATATGTTAAGGACTACCTCCAAGAAAATTGAAAAGATAGGGGGTTTCGATAAGGTGAATTTTTTGGGAATTTTTTATTGAATTTTTTGGGAATTTATTGTAAAATTTATCTAGAAAATTAGCGAAAATGCAATAAATCTAAACATAATATTTGCGGAGGTATTAAAAATGGATTATTCTAGAAGCATAGAAAATATCATTGAGAATACTCTAAAAATTTCTGGTGCAGTACTTATAGAAGGGCCAAAGTTTTGTGGCAAAACCACTACTTGCTCTAAGTTTGCGAAAAGCATTATTTCATTAAACACAAAGCAAGTTATCGAATATGCAAAATTAAATACTAAAGATGTGCTTAAAGGCGACTATCCAAGATTAATTGATGAGTGGCAAACAGTTCCCGATATATGGAACCAAATCAAAGATGATTTAGATAAAGAATATGTTTTTGGCAAATACATTTTAACAGGTAGTACGACTCCAGGTAATACAGAAGACATATATCACAGTGGTGCAGGAAGAATAACTAAAATTGTAATGAATACTATGTCGCTAACTGAAACTTTAGAATCAAAGGCATTGTTTTCATTAAAAAAGGCTTTTGAAAATAATGATTATAATGTTTCTGATTTAAATTCAGAAACCGATTTATTATACATCGCAAAACTAATTTGCAGAGGTGGTTGGCCTCTTTCTGTAAAAACTCACGATATTGATGATGGAATTGAAATTACCCGAAACTATTACAATGGATTATTTAATTTTGAATATAGTGAAAATGAAAGATTCAGAAGTTTAAAAACTGACACAATTAGAGCCCTGCTAAAAAGTTATGCAAGAAATATTTCAACTGAAGCTAGTAATACCAAGATTATAACAGATATATCTGAAAATACAGGACGAACTATAGATATTAAGACTTTTCTAAAATATGAACAGGCACTTAAAGATTTATATCTTATAAACAATATAGATGCATGGAATCCAAATATCAGGTCTAAGACTTCTATAAGATCTACTCCAGTGAAACATTTTGTTGACACTTCCATTGCTTGTGCTGCTTTATCCATAGGTCCTAACGACTTACTAAACGATATTAAAACTTTTGGTTTTATCTTTGAAGACTTTGCAATCCACGAATTGAGAACATATTTGTGCAATCAAAATGCTAGCATACTGCACTATCGTGACAATGCTGGTCTTGAATGTGATGCTGTACTAAAACTAAATAACGGGGATTATGCTCTTGCAGAAATAAAGCTTGGTGGCGAAGAACAAATTGATGAAGCAGCAAGACACCTAACTCTACTAAAAAATAAAATCATTGAAAAAAGTACAGAGAAATCTCCAAAGTTTTCAATAATTGTCACAGCAATTGGTCCACTATACAAGAGAAAGGACAGCATATTTGTTGTGCCTCTTGGATGTTTAGCTCCATAATCAAAAATGGGCGGAGAATATTTCTCCGCCCATTTAGTTTTTTATCATGTTTTTGTTATGATAGTTTTATAATGAGAACCAACCCCATTATTTGCATCTCTTTTATTCTTTAGTTGATTTATAAGTATTACAATTATATATATCAAGTGTCGCTTCCCATGCTTTTGATTCTATGTCTGAATCAGAAACATTAGGGAACCATTTTGCATATATATAACCATCATGTTCAGACTCAAATTTAATTTTAACTTTTCGACTCGTTGTCACAGGGAATATTCCTCTTTCAAATCCATCTATCTTTACATAATCATTTATATCTTGTGTTCCTGGTTCATAATAAGTCATCCTTCCATTAGTAAATGGTTTATATGATAAAACTACAACACATTCAACATTTCCAGTTTCATCAGGAACTGTGCAACTTGAAAAATTAGGTTCCCACTCAAGTTTTTCACCTTTTTTTACTTGCATAATTGGTATCCCTTCTTGAAGATACCGAGATTCTATTTTTTCACCTTTCTCATTGACTAAGTTATCAAACTGCTTTATTCTATCAGATCTAAATGTACCACTGAGAAGTCCTATTGATGGCCAAGCTTCAGTAACAGCTGTAGGGCTACGTCCAGAACCTCTTGCATTTGTAGTTGATCCAGTCCTATTCTTTTTGAATCCGGTCATAACACTGCTAGTATTTACCTCAAGTGCAGCCCAAGTACATGATTTAGATAAACCATTATATATACTATTGGTATTATAAGTATTATTTGGAGATTTAGTTAAATAATTTAAACAATCCTTCACTCCTACTTCCCAAAGATTATCATAAAACCAAGTGCCAATGTGTTCATACTTAAATGATTTTCCATCCACAGTATCATAAGAAACAGTAGGTGACTCTGCCAAACTTAATATCGATTTACCCCATATATTTACATTTGTTGGTGAACCGTCGGTCCCATCAGTACGATACAGCCATGCCCAGTATGGTTTCCACAGAGGGGTTAATGTATTACTATAACTTTCAATATATCCAGTTCTACCACTAAGATCCACCACTCCTCTCATTTGCAAATCATTATTTATAGTTCCAGTATTAATATATCCAGGATCAGCAGTAGAGTAATAACTAACAGCAAGATCCCAAGACTCTCTTAAAGATTGAGCTTGACCATACCAAGTCATATTTGATGTATCCACGGTTGTCCCAATGCTTACATTAGTTACAATGTTACGCTTAGCTCTTGTTCCTGAATATCGCTTATTAAACGATGCTTCTCCCCAAGCAACCTTTCTATTTCCTGTGGTCTCTTCACTTCCAGACGTTTCATTATTAACATGAGTATTTACTACTGTACATAAAGCATTCATGTCCGGATAAGCCCATGTGTTAGCAAGGACACCATTCATCAAAGTATACTCATTCCACTCACTTACAACAAGTTTCTTAGTTTCCGTTTTTGCCACGCTTATACCGGCTAGATATGATGCTATTGCATCATCTATCTTGTTATCTATTGATGTATTATATTGATCTATTTGTGATTGAAAATTATTTTTAAGCGAGTCGAACTCTGCCTTTGTTATAAATGCTGAACCATCATTATCACTCACTACTGCACCTAATGATTGTAAACTCATGATCATAACTAAAATTATGGTCAATATTCTTTTTACAAGTTTTTTATTCTTTTTCATATATCTATAATTATAGTTCATCAAACACCTCTCATAGATACTAATACTTTTTATCTTTTATAATATAGTTTATATTATACAGTTAATTATGTTGAATACTAATTTATTGTTTCGTAGAAAAATATGTATTGCACTTTGGAATATCAAGTGTAACTTCCCAATATGTGCTGCTATTGATTATTGACCAATCTACATTAGGGACAAATTTTGCATAAATTAAGCTATCTCTATCAGCTTCAAATGTAAGTTTTAATTTTTTGTCACTTGTAGTAGACCATGTTCCTGTTGTCTGTCCATTTACTTTTACAAAACTATTATCAACGCCTGTATTAGCATAGTCAGTAAATGGTGCATAAGATAAAAGTATTTTACACTCATTTACACCAGAAACTCCCGAAACTGAAATGTTCTTAAATACAGGTTCCCATTCTACTTTTTCATCTTGTTTAACTTGCATAACTACCATGCCTTGTTGCAATTTAAGAGGCTCTATTTTTTTACCATCATCATCTTTCAGATCATCAAATTGATTAATTGCGTCAGCCCTATATGTTCCACTCAAAAGTCCTATTGATGGCCAAGCTTCATTAACAGTTGTAGGAGACACACCACTGCCACGACCATTTGCAGAATCCGAAGCCCTCGCACGTTTAAAACCAGTCAAGTTAGCATCGACATTAACTTCAATTGCAGACCAAGTTCCCGACTTACTAAATTGATTAAACCACGCATTGGTAGTATATGTATTATTTGGAGAAGTAGTTAAATAATTTAAACAATCTTTCACCCCAACTTCCCAAAGATTGTTATTCCTCCAGGATCCGATATGTTCATACTTAAACGATTTCCCATCCACAGTCTCATATGTTACTGTTGGTGATTCTACTAATCTTAATATTGAAGTCCCCCAAGCGGCTGATTTATTTGGTGTTGTATCAGTCGTATCTTGTCGATATTGCCAAACCCAAAAAGGTTTCCATAAAGGAGTACTTATTTTACCATATTGATCAATATAGCCAGTTCTACCGCTCAAATCACATACACCTCTAGTAATAAGTCTATTATTTTGAATTCCAGTATTTATATAAGCTGGGTCGCTTGATGACTTATAACTAACAGCAAGAGACCAACCCTCTCTCAAAGATTGAGCTTGCCCATACCAAGTCATTTTTGATGTATCCAAAGTCGTTCCAATGCCAACATTGGTAACAATGTTACGTTTACCTCTCGTGCCAGAGAATTTCTTATTCCATGAGTTCTGACCCCATGCAACTTTTCTATTACCTCCTGTTTCTTCAGTTGCACCAGATGGTACACTATTGGCATGATGGTTAACTATAACAGACGTTGCGGTCATGTCCGGGTACACCCATGTATTTGTCAACACACCATTCATCATTGTATACTCATCCCAACTGCCTACAATCAATTTTTTAGATTCTACCTTTGCAAGATTTATACCAGCAAGATACGATGCTATTGCACCATCAATTTTTCCATCTACACTATTGTTATAATTTACTATTTGATTATTAAAATTTTCTTTTAAAGCTTCAAACTCGGCTTTTGTTACAAACGCAGCCCCATCATTATCACTCACCACTGCCGCAAAACTATTTATACTCAACAAAAACGCAAAAATAAGGCAGGGTGCCTTCTTTCCCACTTTTCTTTTGTTTTTACCTATCAACATTAAGTTGTGGCTACGACCTTTGGGCTCGTGATACTTCGCCCCTAC
>OMRR01000096.1 GCA_900313535.1 uncultured Eubacteriales bacterium | reverse complement strand
GTAGAACGTGTCCATGTATAAGTGTGTGTAATCTGTTTTGACTGACAGGTGAATACTAATGAAATCGTTCCTGAAGCAGCACTGACACTTGTTGATGTGGGTAAAGTATATATAACATGACCTACCG
Organism: uncultured Eubacteriales bacterium; assembly: GCA_900313535.1. GTDB lineage: Bacteria > Bacillota > Clostridia > Lachnospirales > Lachnospiraceae > UBA3633. Next base: position 8,223 of record OMRR01000096.1, on the reverse strand, counting down.
CACTTGCTGTTGCTTGAGTGACCACCGCAGTAACACCTAATAATTGAGGTGGAGTAGCAACAGTACATGCAACTTGAGATGTACCTTTGTATCCAATAAAAGGAATATCTATTACGAACTCTGCTTGTGGCTTATTTCCAGAAGTACAAGGAATTACATCGGCATAGTTGCCCATAACCACATTGATTGCATCTTGACCTGCGTTACCTTGGATTCCTTGATCGCCTTTTGCACCATCTGAGGTAATAACAATCGTTTGTGTGTCAAGTAGATTAGTCGTACCACCTGCTTTATACAAATTTACTGTCATATACCCATTAGCCGCTGCCGAAGCAATATTACTTGAAGTAATTGTATAAGAAGATTCATTAGCAGTTGAAGTATAAATAGTCGTTGTGCCAGATGTTATTTTAAAACGTCCTGAGTAAGCAGCCCTTGCATTATTACCTGCTTGACTATATCCCTTAACTTCAATCGAAGATGGAGTATAAGTTACAGCACTTCCATCACTGGGCGTAGTCTTATTAATAGCAATTGAAGCACATTCTAAAGAATAAACAGTAGGTGTAGTACCATTAGCACCTGCGGTCACTTTTACTAAAGAAAATACCTTAATAATATCATCATATCCATTCCGTGTACATGTAAAAGTTACTTTTCCCGTAAGAGCACTTAACGCAGTTACTGCAACAGTATCATTAGTTTTCGTAGTTGTTGATCTGGTTATGGTAACATCGGTGCCTGTGCTTGTAATAGTCCAGTTAGCAGTATCATCAACACCGCCATTATAAATAATGATCTGAGAAACTGCTCCATTAAAAGCACCAGAAATAGGCGTACCAGATGAATTGCAAGGAATCATTTGGTTTTCATTTGTTAAAACTGCGGTCACTGCTTTATCGCCGGGTGCACCATCTCTTAATTTAGTAATACAGTGAATATCATAAACATTTATATCGTCTGTAATTACTTGAATAGTCGCAACATCATTTACAAACAGATAAGTATCAGATGCATTAACTACTAAAGTTTCACCAGTCTCTGAATTTGTGACCTGAGTCCAATCTCCATTTGAATCTTTATATTGCCATTGTTGAATAGATACATTGTTTGTTTTAGCAGTTAACGTAATAATAGAATCACTTATTAATGTACCACTTGTATTATATTTAAATACAGTATCACCTGAAATAATACAGGTTTTTGCAGAAGAAGCTAATTTTACAAGACTAAATGTAATTTGTCCTTCCGCAGTTAATGTAGTTTGTGTTTCTGGCTCCACATATTCTACTGTAACTATATAACTAATCATAGTTGAAGTAGGAGTAAATTTATTAGCATTTACTTTTAATGTGCCATTAGATTGTTTTGTTTCACCAGTTGTTAAAGCCGTTATATTTCCAGTCCCTTCTCGTCTTCTCCAAGTAATAGTTACTCCTGTTGTAGATGCAGTTAAAGCGGTATTATTATAATAAATAACAGGGGTTAAAATTAAATTCGTTGAAGAAGTCCCCCAATTAGGAGTATAACTATTCTGATCTGGATCATATATAATAGATAAAGGCATATTACTTGTAGGATATACAGATAATTGCCCAACATCTGTAAGATCTACTAGTGTTATTGAACCATATGTAGTTTGTGCCATATTATTTTCCTTTCTATTCTAACGATACTTCACATTTAAAAATTGCCTTACTTTGTAAATCTGCTGGAGATAAAGTGATAGTTCGGGCATTTAATCGACTCCAATTAGGGTCTATATTGCCATCTTTATCATATTTTATCCAATGAAATTGTGTGACAGTATCAGTTATATCTTGATTTCCTTTTTTAACAGTTGCCGTAAGAATAGTATTTATTCCTCTATTCTTAAATATATTTCCCGCACTAGATTCAATTTCTACGGTAATAGGAGAAAAACCAGATTTAATTTTTTTAACCGTAAAGTTCTTTCTTACTTCAAGTTCTTTATAAATTGCTCTAATTTCTATAATCCCATAATCTCCGATAACATTACTTACAGTAATAGAATGATTAATTCCATTCCAAGTAGCGGTCACATTATCAGGAATATAAATATTCCAAATTACAGAATTATCGTTGATTATATTGTCTAATCCAAATGTTAAAAACACATTAGTTTGACAATCTGAATAATCTCCATTTTCGCCAAATTCATCAGTTGCTATAGCTTGAAATTCGTTAGATAAAGTTAAAGCTAATGCTCCATTAACATCAGTAGCAATAGTTTTTAAATAATCTTCTAAAGAAGTGTCATTATCAAACATTATAGAATTTGCTTTAACTGTAGCGACAAAACCATTTGCACCAACTGAAATGACGTCTGTAATTTGATCTAAAATATCAGAAATATCCTCATTATTTTGTACTTGCCTTGATATATCACTTAATCCTTTTTCTAAATTATTAGTACGATTAATCATAGAAGTAAAATTTGAAAAAATATCATTACTTTTTTTAACATCGGCAAACTCTACATTAATAGTATTTAAGTCGCTAAAATCTATTTCATAACTAGTCAATCTAAGTTTATATATTTTTTCATCAATTTCTATTCTTAACCAATTGCCTATGTCAAATAAATGGTATCTTTTAGCATATTCGTTAGGCAATAAAACCAATAAATTTTTTAAATGTCCAGAAATAGAATATTGTGATTCAGCTTTTTTAGCTATATCTTCATCAGCTCGATCAAAAAATTCTTGAGCATTTTGGATTAACTCAGCTGTTGTTAATCCACTACTTATAAAATTGGAATTTTCTTGAACATCTTCTCTACGAAAAGCAAGAAGTTCTAACCATAAACTAGAACCTAAATAATCTTCCAAATCTAAAGTAATATTAATTTCTTTTTGTTGATTTTCAATTTGATCGATTAATGTTTGAACTTGTTGTACCTCTTGTTCTCTAAGAATAATTTCTCTATCTATAAGAGTTTTCTTTTGAGAATAAGGTTGATAGATTTGTTCATAAACATCGGGTTGAGAACTTGCTGTAATTCCTGCGTCATCCAATATACTTAAAACTGAATTAATCACCTGTGAATAATTTGCTAAATAATCAAGGGCATATTTTTTAATTTCATTTTCAAAAGTGGTATTATCAGTTTTTAATAATTGTACAATACCTATAAGTATAGTTTCTTTTTTTTTAATAAATTTATCTACTTGGTTTTTTATATAATCGCCTGTTGCTTCAGTGAAAGTAATAGTTTTAGTTATAGAGGCTGTGTCATCTTCGTCATTAAAAGATGTTAAAGTTATAGTACCAATCCAAGTAGGATTAGAGTAACTGGTGGTTGTAATATCAACACGATATCTTGATGTGTCTATATATAATTTAACTGAATCCTCAACCTCGGTTGTTGCTGTAGTCGCAGAAATCCCATCAAGTGATCTAACTCCTATTTTAGTTAATGTATATTTTTCTATTTGCTCTTGAGCAGTAGTATCTGTAGTGTCGGGAGAATAAGGGGACATAGTAGTATTCAAAAAATCGTGTAAATATGTAGAAGAGTAATAATTATGTGTTAATTTTGTATATCCTATAATAGGATTGTCAATTAATTCTAATGGATCTTTTGATAAAGATTGATATTTGTTAACTAAAGCATTATAATTATTTATATTTTGACTAGATACCGCAGTCATTTGATAAAAATATCTATAATTGTTATATAAATTTTCATAAGCATTAATTTTGGCTTTCAACTCTTCTGACATATCTTGTTTCATATCTTCAGTAAAACGCCAAATATAACGTGAGCCACTTGGGTTACAATTTATAACGGCTGCTGTCATATCATCATCTCCAGCAGATAATCTGAAACAATTTTTTATTTCGTCTGTATTAGTAGATAATGTTAAATTTTCTCCTAAATTTTCTTTGTTGATAAATATTCCTGTATCTACTCCATATCTAGGAATGATTTTTTGGCTATGATCACATTCTGGATTAGTACAACCTTTTGAAAAATCACCTCTTTTACCGCAAACCGGACAATAATCTTTAGCATCATAAAACGATAAAGTTCTATGAAAATCAAGATTATTATTATCTGATTCACCAAAAGTAATAATACAATCTACTTCTTCAGCAATACTTTTAAAACAATTTATAATAGTTGTTCCAGAAAAAGAAAAAGTTCTTTTAATATCTTTTAAACTATCATCTACATGTGCGATTGAATAATGACTAGCTTTATCTTTTAATACACGATTTACAATAGAGGCGTTTGGATTATCAGGATTATAAAAAACAGTATCTTCATAATCATCTCTGTCAATGTCTGAAGGAGTTCGAATTTCAACCTCATAATTTGAAGATTGGGATAATTCAGTATATTGCGCTAAAGTCCCCGTAATATGTTTTATTGTATCATCACTTTCATCTATTTCTACCTCTATTTCATACCAAAATCCATGCGCTTTAATATGCGGTACTTTTAGAGGAACACATAATAATTTAAAATCTTTTACATAATCCCATAAAGGATTTTTATATGTATTTATATATTTATGAATATCACACGACATTTCTGATGATAAAATATTAGAATCTTCAAAGAATACTTTAATAACCAGAGATGTCTCTTCGATGTTTAATACGCCAATTTTTCTACCACTTTTATTTGCTAAAATAACTATAGGGGTAATTGGCTGACCCGCTGAATCTTTTTCTAAATAATAATACTCGTTCATTCTTACCCCTTTCTAACAATTATACTGGCAGAACTTTTCTAATAGGATTGTATGTTATTGTAAATTCACACGATAAAGAAAATGTTAATATATTTTCTCCAGTAACAAAATTATTTCCTATTCTCGTAAATACAAAATTAAAATCATTATATATTTCATGTTCAGGCATAGACGATTCTATTTGTAAATATTTAGAAAAAGTAATTTCTTCGTCTGTACTACAATTTTCTACAATGGTCTCACGTTGATCAAAATCATTATAAATAGATAAATTTCCATCCTCTAAACATTTTATAGTTATCTCTGGATAAATATATCCAATTTCCATAGAACTATCTTCAATTATTACTTCTTCATTTGCTCCAATTTCTCCTGAAAAAATTACATCTTCTTGAAGGGCGAATGGTCTCGTACTAATAAAAGTTAATTCAACACCGACTCTTTTATTGCCTGCTGTCATCTCTTTTAATTCAAAAGTTCCTTCCCAAAAAATATCTTGATATTTGGGATCATCTATTTTAAATTTATGAGGCGCTGGTCTACATAACCAACGTTTTAAGTTTTCCATTTGTAATAAAGTGATTTCTTCATTTTCATCTCTACAAGGATCTTTAATTACACCAATGGTAAAAGTCAATGTATCTTCATAATTAATATAGGTAAATGGTTGTTCTTTTCCCATATATAAAGAAGATTTGTTTATATTCTGTTTTCCCTCTTCCATATTATATTCAGTAGAAAAAAATCCAATCATATAATTACCATGGTCATAATTTTTTAAACTTAATCCATCGTATATAAAATTAGAAATAGCCATTTAGGACGCACCCCCCTTCATTTTATAAAATAATAGAAGAGGGGATATAATCCCCCCTTCTTAAATAGTTATTTAAATCTAATAGAGTTACCTTTTAAAGAATTATTTCCATTTAATCTTCCTAAAGATATTTCTTGAATATATTTAGTAAAATTAGGATCTTTTTGCGCTTCACGCATAAATTCTTTATAATCAGAAATGCCCGTCATATTAAATGTAATATAGTTTGTAGCATTACCAGTTGTATTATTATTTGTTGTAATATTTTTGTTGGGACGCATGTCCATATTTTTCATAATAAATTCTGTAGGATTCGTCATTCCTTTAAGAAGATTAATAGCAGCATCATGAGGAAGAACAGTCGTACCTTTATCAAGATGGGTGTAAATTTTACCATCCTTATTAATAAAAATTTCGTTGCCCTGTTCATCTACCTGATACATACCAGAATGTTTAACATTTGCTGTGCCTTTAGCCAAATGACCTTTAACAGCTACACCATTCTTTTTAGTTATTTTACCGTTTTTGTCAGTTTCATATTTATTGCTATTAACAGTAAAATTACCAGTTTTTAACACACCTGTTTTAGGATCAAAATAGAAAGAACTTCCACCAATTGTTTGCATACCAGTAAGCATTCGTTTATTACTAACACTAAAGTAGCGTTTACCCTCTTTCATATTTTGCCATCCTGTTTGTGCTACGCTTTTAATAAAATAGAAAGTAGTATTAGCGGGATGAGCGTTACTAGCCTTGGTTTGTTTAAACAATCCAGTATAATTTTCTTTTAATAATCCTTTTTCATTATCAAACAAATAAGTTTTTCCACCTATATCGTTTACACCAGTAAACATTTTACCATCTTTAGTGCTAAAATAACGTTTTCCTTCGTTCATGGTTTTCCATCCTGTTTGTTTTTTACCTTTTATATAATAATAGGTATTTCCAGAAGCATCTTTCCATAATCCAGTATAAGTAGCACTAGGTTGATTAGTAGTAGGTGTAGTAGGCTTCGAAGGGGTTGCAGGAGTCGTAGGTTTGGAAGGAGCTGTAGGGGTCGTAGGTGTAGATGGCTTAGATGGAGTAGATGGCTTAGACGGAGTTGCAGGTTTGGAAGGAGCTGTAGGAGTTGAGGGTGTAGATGGCTTAGCAGGTGCGGAAGGAGTTGTGGGTGTAGTAGGTTTTTTGGTATTATCAACAGTTTTTATAATGGCTCCCTTTTCATTAGTGGTATAAGTTTTGTTACCCACTGTGAACGTACCAGTTTTTAATACACCATTTTTATCGAAATAATATTTTGATTTATTTAATGTCTTTAAACCTGTAACCGCATTTCCACTAGAATCAAAATAATATTTCTTACTGCCAATTGTTTTCCAACCTTTAGCTAACGAATTAGTTTTAGTATCATAATAACGTTTTTTACCATCTGTCGTTGTGAAAAATCCAGATACTGCTTTACCATTATAATAATATACTTTTTTACCATTTTCGGTATAAGTACCATTTTTAAGAGTAGCTTCTGGTGTTTTTCTTACTGTAGTTGCACCCGCATTATCAAAATTACCATTAGTAGTATCACTAACAATTGCCCCTCTTTGATCGTTATTATCTACGTTTCTTACACCGTCATAAGTTCTTTCTAAAACTGTAGTAATATCATAACCAACTTCTCTAGCAATTCTTTCAATAGTATTGGCTATATCGGCTCCGTTTTGATTAATACTAGTAATAGTTTCACTAAACAGTTTATCAATATCGTCTAATCTTGCATTTAATACTTCTTCGTATTTTTCTTGCATATTAGATAATGTCTCTTTAATATCAGAAATTCGTTTATCTTCTTGAGTATCTTTTAAATCTTCTTGAGCATTTTTTAATTCATCTCGAAGCTGTTGTCTTTTGACTCTTCCTTCTTCAGAATCATCACCACCCATAGCCATAAGCTGTTTTTGTAAAGAGTTAATTCTTTTTTGTTTATCCGCAATAGATTTGGCATATTGATCTTGTGATCTTTGAGCATCAAGCATGTCTTCATATTTTTTGATTAAATCAGACATGGCTTCAATTTGTTTTTTAATACCTTTTTCTATTAATTCGGCTAAAGCTTGTTTTTGCTTGTGAGTGTTTTCAATAGCTTGTTGCTGTGCTTCCAGCCATTTGTCACGTTGCTCAATCAAATCAAGATTATTAGGATCTTTAGCAATTTGCTTATTAAGGTTTTTAACCATTTTGCCATATTGCTGTGCATTTTTCATTTGAAGATCATATTGTTGAACAATTAATCCTTCACTTGCTAATCCTCTTCTAGTAATTTTCCCTTTTTCGGTAAATAAATCAAAATCATCGATTAAAGAGTTTAAAAATTCTGCTTCATCAGAAGCGTTACTAATTTTATCTTGAACTCGATCAAAAGCATCCCATTTCAATTGACGAATATCATTATTTAAATCGACAATTTCTTTATCAGTTTTAAGTATTTCATTATTGACTTTTTCAATTTCTTCTTGCCATTTATACCATTCAGCAGAACCAATAACTATACTACCTTTAGGATTCGCAATTGTTTTTCCTTTTTTGTCCTTTAATGGATTACCATTACTATCTACTTTTACAGTAAGTGATTTATAAAGTTTATTAATTAAATCATTTCTTTGTTGCTGTAAATCTGTCTTACGTTGT
>OMRR01000024.1 GCA_900313535.1 uncultured Eubacteriales bacterium | reverse complement strand
GTTTTAGTGGATCTACAGATAGAAAAATTAGGAAAACTGTGGATATTAATGCAGAAACAAAAACATTTGATGAATCTTTGGAGACTGTCAAATCGTTTGTTTCACAATATAATGGAATGATTGATAATTCCTATGTTGAATCTGGTAATGCCAATGCTAGAAATTATAGTAAAAATGCTCACTTTTCAGTAAGAATTCCTGCTGAAAAATTGGATGAGTTCCTTTCTAAGATAGGAAGTAAATTAAATATTACATTTAAGCAAGAGAATATATCAGATATTACTGATGAGTATTCTGATACTGAGTCAAGATTAAATAGTTTAAAGATAGAAGAAGAGAGCTTAAACAACATGCTTAAAAAAGCTAAGACAGTAGAAGAAATGATAAAAGTTGAGGATAAACTTTCTTCTGTTAGATCAGAAATTGCCAATATAACAAAAAGATTGAATCGATATGATAGGCAAGTTACATATTCGACTGTCAATATCAGCGTTACTGAGGTTAGGGATTTAACTGAAGTTGTTGTTGATGAAGAAGATTATTCAAGAGAAACTTTAACTAAAAAACTTAGAAAAAATATAGAAGAGGTTAAGAAGTTTTTAAGGAAACTTGGTGCGAATATCTTTACTAACATTCCGTGGATAGTTCTTATACTTACTGCATTGCTCATCCTTACATTATTATATGCTTTGTTTAAAGCAATATTCTTTAGAAGACCAAGAAAAGTTAGAAAGTTCTGTGGTAATAACGATGATGTAGATGTGAATGTATATGATGCAAAGGATGATATAGCAAAGAGTGACGATAATGTTGAAAGTGCTGAAAAGAATGATGATAGTGAAGATGACAAAGAAGATGAAGTAGAAGTTGAGATTTATCAATAATTATTTTTTATCTAATTATTTCATTCATATCATCTGGAAGTTTTGCATCAAATCTCATCATTTCATGTGTGATTGGATGATTCATAAGTAATTCACTTGAGTGTAGCGCTTGGCGCTTTATATAGGTGTAGTCTGGATTATATAGAAAATCTCCAATTATTGGGAAACCAATATGCCTCATGTGGACCCTTATTTGGTGTGTCCTACCAGTGAGTAGTATAAATTTGCAAAGTGATAGGTCTTTTTTCTCATAATATTTAAGTCCAAATACTTTAGTGATGGCTTTATCACCATCTGGCGCGACACATCTCTCTATGGTTGAGTCATCAACTCTCTTTATGGGAGTGTCAACAACTATTTCTAAGTCTGCCATGTCATTTAGATTATTAAATTCTTTTAAGTTTGGATTAATATGAAGAGCATTATAGACATTGCCTTTTACTATACCGAGATATGATCTCTTAATTAGATTTTTTGATATATGTTCAGCAAAGATCGAAGCAGAAAATTTGTTTTTTGCAATTAGACATACACCACTTGTATCTCTATCAAGTCTTGTGATCGGTCTATATACAAAGTTTTGATTTTTGAAATGTGAAGCTAATGCATTGCCTAAAGTATTTGTATGATTGCCCTGCGATGGATGAATTGGCATATCTGCAGGCTTATTTACAATCATCATGTCTTCGTCTTCATATATGATTTCATATTTCAATTTATCATTTGGTTCAATATCTGATTTTTCATTCTCAATAATTTCGATTTTTATATCTTCGCCAGCATGAAGTATGCGAAACATATCAAGACCTAAGGTATTTTTTATATGTTTTATTAATTCATTTGAATATCCTTGTGCAGATAAAAAATCTTTGAGATATTTACCATCAAAGCTTTTTGGAATGAAATATATAAGTTTTCTTACATTGTTTTCCATTTATTTTAAATCTTTAAATAGTGGGTGTTTGGTATCTTTCTCAGATAATAACACCTTGAAATTAGGGTCATCAGGTATAGGCCAATTGATATTTAAGTCCGGGTCATTATATATTATACCGCCTTCATCATTTGCATGATAGAAGTCAGAAACCTTATATGTAAAGATTGCAGTATCAGATAACACTAAAAATCCATGCGCAAAGTTTTTTGGTATATAGTACATGGTGTTATTGTCTTCAGTGAGTTCAATGCCAAAATGTTTGCCGTAGGTAGGAGAATCTTTTCTTATATCGACAGCCACATCATAAACTCTACCCTTTAGGCAGCGAACAAGTTTTGATTGAGGATAGTTTATTTGGAAATGAAGTCCGCGAAGGACGCCCTTACTACTCATTGACTGATTGTCTTGGACAAATTCATCAGTAATTCCTAGTTTTATAAAATCGTTTTTATTGTAGGCTTCAAAGAAATAACCACGTGAATCTAAAAATGGATCAAATTTTATAACTTTTAAATCCTTGATTCCTGTCTCAATTACACTAAATCTTCCCATATAACTCTCCAAAAAATTATTTATTCTTTAAGTTAGTAAATGCCGTTGACAACATGAGTTTAATTCTATTTAATTGGTTTACTTCTGATGCACCTGGGTCATAATCTATAGCTACTATATTGGCATCTTTATAATCCTTTTTAAGTTCTTTTATGACACCTTTACCAACTATGTGATTTGGTAGACAACCAAATGGTTGAGTACAAACTATATTTGGAACTCCTGTACCAATCAATTCAAGCATCTCGCCAGTTAAGAACCAACCTTCGCCAGTTTGATTACCTATAGAGACATATTTTTTCGCCATATGAGCGAGATTTCTTATATGAGCTTGCTCGGTGAAATGTTTTGATTTTCTAAGTGCAGTTCTTGCAGCACCCCTTATATATTCAATAAATGAAATTCCAAGATTTGAAACAATTTTTGCAATTGGCTTAAATCCAAGATATTTTGTTCTAAAATTACTATTGTAAAGAGAGTAGAGCATAAAGTCCATAAGGTCTGGCATGACAGCTTCAGCGCCTTCTTTTTCAAGTAGGTCAACAATATTATTATTTGCAAGACTTGAAAATTTAACAAGTATCTCACCAACTATACCAACCCTTGGTTTTTTAATATCTAATCTTTCTATGTTATCAAAATCATTAATTATTTGTCGACACATTTTTCTAAATGTGAAGAAAGATACCTTATCCTTTGTCAAAAATTCTGTACATCTTTGTTTCCATTCAGAATGAAGTTTATTTGTCTCGCCTGCATTTTTTTCATATGGTCTTGTAGCATATACAACTCTCATAAATATGTCACCAAATACTATAGCGAAACATATCTTCATAACCATAGGAAGATTGTATGTGAGACCTGGGTTTTTTTCCATGCCATTGTAGTTGATAGAAACTACTGGAATTTGCTCCATGTGAGCTTTCCTAAGAGCCCTTCTTATAAAGCCAACATAGTTAGAAGCACGACATCCGCCACCGGTTTGTGTCATCATAATTGCTACATGGTTTAAATCCTCATTGCCATTTATAAGTGCATCCATTATTTGACCAACAACTATAAGTGAAGGGTAGCAGGCGTCATTATTAACATATTTAAGACCCATGTCTATAACATTTCGATTGTTGTTTTGTAAGATTTTAATTTTATAGCCACAAGAGTTTACAGCAGGTTCAAGCAAATCAAAATGTATAGGGCTCATATTTGGAGCAAGGATAGTATGAGTCTTTCTCATCTCCTCAGTGAAGATTACTCTGTTGTAGTTAGATGGCATTATAACTCTTGTTTTATCTTTTCTAATATTGATAGCAGAGATCAAAGATCTAATTCTTATACGTGCAGCACCAATATTATTTACTTCATCAATTTTTAAAAGTGTATAGATTTTTGATGACCCAGAAAGTATGTCGGCAACTTGATCTGTAGTTACCGCATCAAGACCACAACCAAAAGAGTTTAATTGAATCAAATCAATGTCATCACGATTTTTAGTAAGGTTAGCACATGCATATAGACGGCTATGATACATCCATTGGTCAGTAACTATAGTAGGTCTTTCTATCTGACCAAGGTGTGAGACAGAGTCCTCTGTCAAAACTGCAAAACCATAATTTTGAATTAAATCAGGTATGCCATGATGCACCTCACTATCTACATGGTAAGGACGACCAGCGAGTATGATGCCATGTGAATTATTATCTTTTATCCACTTAAGTGCCTCTTCACCTTTAACTTTTAGATCATTTCTTGATCTAACTAATTCTTCCCATGCAAGGTCACATGCTGAATTTATTTCAAAAGTTGATATGTCATCTGGGAAGTATTGCAAATTTTTAATTGCTTTATTTAACGAATTATTTAATACTTCTTTATCTGTAAATGGTAAGAATGGATTATAGAACTTAATATTTTTTAAATGTAGATTTTCGACATTGTTTTTAATATTTTCAGCATACGATGTAACCATAGGGCAGTTATAGTGGTTTTGAGCGTCAGGTGTTTCTTTTCTTTCAAATGGAACGCAAGGCATGAAAATGAAATTAGCACCATTTTCAATAAGCCATTCAATATGCCCATGAACGAGTTTTGCTGGGTAACATTCTGACTCTGATGGGATTGATTCTATGCCCATTTCATATATATGTCTGCTTGATATTGGAGATAGAAGTACACTGTAACCAAGTTCCTTAAAGAATACAGCCCAAAATGGGAAGTTTTCGTACATGTTTAATACTCTTGGTATGCCTATTATACCGCGAGGTGCTTTGTCAATAGGAAGTGGCTCATAATCAAACATCCTATGAGCCTTGTATTCAAATAAATTAGGCGCCTTGTTTTCTTTCTTGTCAAGTCCTAATCCTCTTTCACAACGGTTACCAGATATGAATCTACGTGTAAATTTTCCTTCATTGTCTGCAAAAGTATTTACAGTGAGTACACAGTTGTTTAAGCATTTTCCACATCTTGCTATTGTGGTCTTGTACTCAAGATTTATAATATCATCAAGTGAAAGCATTGTGCTTTCAAACTTACCTTCTTTTTCGAGAGTAAGATAGTATCTTTCTTTGGCAATTAGTGCAGCACCAAAGGCACCCATTATACCAGCTATGTCTGGTCTTACGACATTTCTACCTGTGATCTTTTCCAAAGCACGAAGTACTGAATCGTTATAGAATGTACCGCCTTGTACAACTATGTTATCACCAAGTAACTTTGGGTCAGTAATTTTTATAACTTTATATAAAGCATTTTTTATAACTGAGTATGATAGACCAGCACTTATGTCAGATACTTCCGCGCCTTCTTTCTGTGCCTGCTTTACATTTGAATTCATAAACACAGTACAGCGTGTGCCAAGGTCTATAGGATTTTTTGAGAAGAGAGCTACTTTAGCAAAATCTTTAACTTGATAGTCAAGACTTTTTGCAAATGTCTCTATAAAAGAACCGCAACCTGATGAGCATGCCTCATTTAACAATACGTTGTCAACATATCCATCTTTAATCTTTATGTATTTCATATCTTGACCACCGATGTCAAGTATGGCATCGACGTTTGGATTAAAGAAAGTTGCACCATAGTAGTGTGCAATAGTTTCAACTTCTCCATAGTCAAGACAAAATGCTGATTTAAGTAGTTGCTCTCCATAGCCGGTAGAACAACTTGCAGTAATTTTACAATTCTTTGGCAATAATTCTTTTAAATTTTTTATAGCTCTTTTAGCTGTATCAATTGTTGAACCATTGTTATTGTCATAGAAACTATGTAAAAGCTTTCCATCTTTTGATATGAGGGCAAATTTAGTTGTTGTGGAACCTGCATCAATACCTAGAAAGCATTCGCCAACATAATCTTTTAACTCTGCCTTATCAACTGTGGCAAGAGAGTGTCTATATTTAAAATCCTCGTATTCTTTATCATCATTAAACAGTGGGTCAAGTCTTTTGATCTCAGTATTTAATTTGATGCCTGAGTCAAGTTTAGCAATCAAATCAGATAATGAGAAAATAGTATCTTCTTTTATGCTGCATAGGCAACAACCAATTGCAGCATATAGGTGTGAATTGTCAGGATTTATTATTTCATTATCAGTTAATTTTAGTGTTCTTATGAATGCATTTCTAAGTTCTGATAGATAATGTAAAGGACCTCCAAGGAATGCAACATGTCCTTTAATTGGTTTTCCGCATGCGAGACCAGAGATTGTTTGATTTACTACAGCTTGAAAGATAGATGCTGCTAGGTCTTCTTTGGTTGCACCTTCATTTATTAATGGTTGTATGTCGGATTTGGCAAATACACCACAGCGAGCAGCTATAGGGTATAACATTTTGTAGTTTTTGGCATATTCATTTAGACCGCCGCTGTCAGTTTTTAATAGTGATGCCATCTGGTCAATAAAAGAACCTGTGCCACCAGCACAAATTCCATTCATTCTTTGGTCTACGGAAGAACCATCAAAGTAAATGATTTTTGCATCTTCTCCTCCAAGTTCTACTGCCACATCGCACTTTTCATTTAAAGTTTTAAGTGAGGTAGATACTGCTATAACCTCTTGAGTAAAGTTTACATTTAATGCATTTGAAAGCGAAAGGCCACCAGATCCAGTTATGCAAGTATTTACATCGAGGTCACCAACCTTTTCAATAGCAGACTTTAAGAGAGAACTAAGGCAATTTTGAATATTGGCAAAATGCCTTTGATATTCCCCATATAATATTTGATTTTTTTCATCAGTTATTACTACCTTTACAGTAGTACTACCGATGTCAATACCTAATCTATACATAATATTTTATTATAGCATTTTTTTAAATTATATGCTACAATGAAAATGTAATAATCTTGCATTTTCAGTAATGCATATGTATTCTAAAGTTTTGTGCCAAAGCATAAGAGGTATAAATGGCATACTTACCTATGTGGAGGCTGACAGTTGTAATGGATTGCCTAATTTCTCAATGGTGGGCAATCTAACTAGTTCTGTGAAAGAGGCGGGCGATAGGGTCCGCACAGCTCTAAAAAATTCCAACATTGAAATCCCAGCAAAAAGAGTAACGATTAATATTGCCCCAGCTGATATAAGGAAGGATGGGACTGCTTTTGATTTGCCTATATCGGTTGCAATACTTAAATCGCTTGAACTAATTCCCTTGTCTGTCAGTAAATTGATAGATGATTACGCTTTTATTGGAGAATTAAACTTAAGTGGTGATATAGTTGGAGTGAGGGGGATATTGCCTATGGTTACTGGAATTAAAGAGCAAGGCATAAAAGGAGTGGTGGTCCCGAGAGAGAATGAGCAGGAAGCATTGGTCGTCAAAGATATTGATATCATCTCGGTTGAAAACTTGGCAGAATTGATGGAAGTGTTATCGAGTGAAGACAAGTTTCTAAATTGGTATCGACCGACATTTGAAGTTAAAGAAGAAATTGATGACTATCAGCTTGATTTTGCTGACATCAATGGGCAAATGTTATTAAAGAGAGCATGTGAAGTTGCAGTAGCTGGATTTCACAATATAATTATTTCAGGTTCTGCTGGTACAGGAAAGACAATGATAGCAAAAAGGATTCCAACAATTATGCCAAAGCTTACACTTGACGAGGCAATAGAGATAACGAAAGTATATTCTGTTGCTGGAGAACTTAGAAATAATTCCCTAATGACTAGACGACCATTTCGAAATCCACATCATTCTATATCTGTAACAAGTCTAATCGGCGGTGGTATATATCCAAGGCCTGGTGAAATATCTTTGGCATCTAATGGGGTATTGTTTCTTGATGAACTTCCACACTTTTCAAAAATCGCTATAGAAACTTTAAGAGAGCCACTTGAGGAAAAGAGAATTTGCATATCAAGACTTATGGGATCTTATTATTATCCTGCAAATTTTATGTTGGTAGCGGCGATGAACAAAGTAATGGCTTGCTTGATACCGTATCTAAAATTTCCTTTGATTATTGGGGATTTCATTTTTGCTATGTCAGCATATTTTTCAATTTTTATAATTTTAAATGTTCATAGGGTTGCAGTTGGGGTTGCAAC
>OMRR01000106.1 GCA_900313535.1 uncultured Eubacteriales bacterium | reverse complement strand
TAATTATACAGAAAAAAGAATTAGTAAAGGTGAGGCGGATGCAATATTTGCAAAGCACGGTTCACCGATAACATTAAATGATGGCATGTTTGTTATAAATTAAGGAGAGAGGTTTTAGTAATGAATAATAAGTACATTAAAACATTTGATTTACTTAGAGTTATAGCAGTCCTTGCTGTATTCTTTTATCATTTGGTATCAATCTATGTGCCAAGTGGTTATTTTGGAGTGGCAATATTTTTTGTATTTGCTGGATTCTTGTCAATGAAACCTATAGTTGATAGAGAAGAGCCTGGTAATATAAAAGAAGGGATTGAGAAAGTAAAAGGCAAGATATATAAATTATATCCCAATATGCTATTTGTCATAATACTTGTGACAATAGTTATGCTTATATTCTTTAAAAACTTTCTTACCACATATCCTGTAGATGCTATAAGTAGTGCATTGTCTGTAAATAACTATTCACAAATAATTAAAAAGGAATCTTACTTTGAAGCGATGAATAGTTTGAAGCCACTTACTCATATGTGGGCATTGGCACTTGAATTTCAATTTTATGTGATTTTCTATCTGATAGTAAGCACATTTTATAAAAAAGAAAACAAGAATAAGTTTGCTATAGTATTTGGAGTTTTGACAGTTTTGTCATTTGCTTATTCATTATATCTTGCAAAAACTGGTGCTGACCTTACAAGAATATATTATGGTATAGATACAAGAATAGGAACATTCTTGATTGGTATGATAGCGGCTATGTATGCAGATATCATATGTGAAAAAATAAGTTCTAATAAAAAATTGATTAGAGTGCTTAAGTATGTATTATTGGCTTTTAGTATAATAGCAATGTTTGTAAAAATTACTGGAAGTTTTGGAACAATTGCCGGACTTGTAATATATTCTATATTGACTGCGCTTATGATATTGGTACTTTATTGTGAGCACATAGCAGGAATTGACATCAAAAATAAAAAAGCTGAAGAGAAAAATAGTAAAGAAAAAAAGTTTTCTTTACTTGGTGAGATAGTAAAGAGAAGTTATCTTATATATTTAGTTCATTATCCAATTATAATATTTGCAAATAGAATACTTGCACATAGCACTTTAGATGTAAATATGTACTTCGTGATAATTATAGTATTGACTATAATAATTACAGAGATAATATATAGAATTAACTATTTATTGTTTGCAAAAAATGTAAATAAAAATAGAAATATAGTTTTGATTGCTTTGATGTTTTTGTTTGTAATTATTTCTTCATTGCTTATCATGAATCAAAGTGAGGATGCAACAAAGTATGATGATAATTACATAGCATCAATGTCAGAAATTGAAAAAACTGATATTGAAAACGAAGGTAATATAGAAGATCTAGGAGAAATAGAAGGTATAGATACTTTTGTAGCTACTGATAGTTTAGTTCATGCAGATGGAATATATAATGCAGAGGGAAGATTACTTGTATCAGCAGAGGAACTTAATACTTATAAAATTCAATCAGCATTTAAGAGAATTAATAGTGTGAATGCTATAATTGGTGGAGATGCAGTATTGTCAAGAGAAGATTTCTTAGAGTATAAAGATATGAACATAACTATAATTGGTGATTCAGTTACTCAAGGATCTAAAGGTTCACTGTCTATATATTTCCCAAATGGTATAGTAAATGCACAAGGAAATAGACAACTTAGAAGTGTACTTCCAGAGTTTTATGAAATGAAAGAAAAAAATCAAATTGGGGATGTGGTGGTAATCGCACTTGGTACTAATTCAGATGGTGATATAAGAACTGATGTGCTTGAAGAGATATACAATAACATTGGTGATAGACCAATGATAGTATTGACAGTTGCTATACCTTATGTGATAGAAGAACAAAAAAGAAATAAGGCACTTAGAGGTTTTGCAGAGTCTCATGATAGATGTCACATAGCTGATTGGTATACTGCAATCAAAAAACATAGTGAGTATTTTGTAGGTGATGATACGCATCCAAAAGATCTTGGCACAGATGTATATGCGCAGGTAGTATTTAAAGCAGCTATAGATGCATTGCAGTGGAGGAAGGTAGGAAATGAATGGCAATATTTTGGTAGTGGCAATAAAGCAAAATATATTGTAGAAATTGAAAAAAATATTGGAGACACTGTAAAGTTTGGAAGTTACTATATCAATAATGAAAATGAGAAAGAACCAATTGAATGGATAATTCTTGATAAGAATGAAGATACTAAGACTGAAATATTACTTTCAAAATATGTACTCGATAGAAGAAAATATAATGAATTGTATGTCAATGCAAATTGGCAAAAGAGCGAATTGAGAACCTGGCTCAATAATGAGTTTTATACTGAAGCATTTGAAGGTATAGGTGGAAGATTTGTATTAGTTTCAGCAATAGACAACCATAAGAATCCCGATTTTAAAACTTTAGAATCTGGAACTACTTATGATAAAGTATATTTACCTTCATATGATGAAATGAAAAAATATTTGGACCCAAATTATTTACGCGCAAAAGGAACTCAGTACTTTGAAATGAAAGGCGGATATGTGGATAAAGATGGTTTCGCTGATTGGTGGGGAAGAACTCCTGGTGATACAGATAAGCATATAATGAATGTAGCTGCAAGTGGAGAAATAGTTATGAAAGGAGATTATGTCACTACTGATGATATTGGTATAAGACCAATGATTAAGGTAATATATAAATAATTATGGAGAAGAGTATGTTAAAGGAATTTAAAAAATTACTCAATATAGTATTTCTCATTGCTATTTGTTTAACTTGTGCATTTTGTGGTAGTAAAAATGCTGATAATGTAAAGGTAGAAAATGAGAATGAGAAAACTGAGAGTAATAGTATGGAAGAAAATGTGGAAGAAGCAAAAATAGAGAAAATAGATTTATCTGATGTAGAGGATGAGAATTTAAGAGCTTTACTTGTAAGCGTCGATGAATTAAATCAAACTTTAGGGCAGGATGTATATGTGTCTAAAGAAGATTGTATAGAGTATAAGGATGTAAAGGTATCACTCATCGGAGATTCTATAGCAGAGTTTTCAAAGACTCATTTGAAAAAATTCTTTAAAAACATATGGCAGGATTCAGTGCCAGGTAGAGAAATGGTAGTGGGCATAGAGGCTTATGACCAGATGGCAAAGATTGATAGGGTTGGAGATATAATGATATTGTCTCTTGGAAATAATGCTTTAAGAGGTATAGAACTTGAGGTACTTGAACATGTGTACGAAGGGATCAATGGTAGACCACTTATAATTCCTACTATAGTAATGCCATATGCTGGCCAGGAGAGAAATAGAAATAGAGAACTTAGGCATTTCGTAGAAACCCATGACAATTGCTATATAGCAGATTGGAATAGGGTTGCGAGAATGAGCGATAAATTTATCAGTGAAGATGGGGTGCATCCTACTGGCGATGGCAGTAGGGCCTATGCGCAATTACTATATAAAACCGTTGTAGATATAGTAAAAAATAGCAAGTAGGATGGCAAATAACAATTTTTACATTTTCCTTGCTTTTATATTAAAAATACTATATAATAAAAACACTTTTTAGAGTAGGGCTTAAAGACAAAGTGTTGTCGAAGGAGACGATATGTTTATAATGTGCTTTATGTTTGCAGTTATAATACTTGTATGTATTATAGCAGCCACTGTGACAGGTAATGTCGCTTATTTTGTAAATCAAATGTCATTAGGTAAAAATGCAGACGAAGAAGAATAGTATAGATGATGGCGTGAGAAGAACGATGAAATGCATGATGATAGGTTCTTCAATTTATAATATTGTTTTACTAGTTGTGTCTACTATAGTTTTTATATTAAGTTGTAATTTGAAAAATATCGCATCTAAAGAAATTATAGTGATGGCAATTAAAAATGTGATATGCGTGATACTTGGTTATATATGTAGTCTTTTGGCAATATATTCTATGACAATCTCGGTATCTAAATCTGTAGAGTCAAACGACGAAAAGTTTGCAAAAAGACATTTACTTTTTTCAAGAATTACAAGAATATTAGTGTTTTGTATATTATTTGTATTGATAATCAATAAAAATTCTTTTGGACTTATAGGTGGATTGCTATTTGTACTTGCAGTGTTTGGAGTAAAGATAGGAGCATATTTAGCACCTGTTATAGATAAAGGAGTATAAATGGGATTATTTTTAGCAGAAAATGATTTAGCAAAAAGTTTTATGATTAAAGGAATATGTGAATTTCCTTTTGACTTTTTGGGTGGAAAAGTATACATAACAACTACAGCGATATCATCTTGGATAATTACTATAATGATACTTGTCTTTGGTATAGTTGTAGGAAAGAAGTTTAAGAATGCAAAAGAAGTACCTACAGGCATCCAAAACTTTATAGAGATGGCAATTGAAGCTCTTAATGGTATGGGTGATAGTATACTTGGTGAGAATAGAAATAGATTTGTCAATTATGTAGGAACTTTATTTATCTTTATACTTACTTGTAACCTTTCTGGTTTCATGGGTATGAGAGCACCAACAGCAGACTATGGAGTTACATTCTGCCTTGGAGTATTTACATTTGCAATCATACAATTTCAAGGAATTAAGAATCATGGCTTTGGACATTTCACAGGTTTGTTCCAACCATTGCCAGTATTATTTCCAATAAACCTTATAGGAGAATTTGCAAACCCTATATCAATTTCTCTTCGTCTATTTGCAAATCTTTTGTCAGGTGTCATAATGCTTGGCCTTTGGTATGGTATGATGCCAATCTTTGCAAAGATAGCAGTACCATCTGTGCTTCATGCATATTGTGATTTGTTTAGTGGAGCAATACAGACATATGTATTTTGTATGTTGACTATGGTTTATGTAAACGATAAATTATAATTGGTTTTAATTTAAAAATTAAAAGTATAAATAATTAAAATATTGGAGGAAAAATTTATGGGTCTTAATATTAGTGGACAAGATTTTATTTATGGATGTTCAGCAATTGGAGCAGGACTTGCACTTATAGCAGGTATCGGACCTGGAGTTGGACAAGGTATCGCAGCAGGTTATGGTGCTTCAGCTGTAGGTAGAAATCCAGGTGCAAAATCAGATATCACATCTACTATGCTTCTTGGACAAGCAGTTGCAGAGACTACTGGTCTTTATGGTCTTGTAGTTGCTATCATACTTATGTTCGTTAAACCATTTAACTCATAATAAAGAGTAAAAGGGTATCTTTGATATCCTAATATTTATATTTAAGAGTAAATGGAGACTATATGTAAGTTTAACTTACTATATAGTAATGAAGGAGTAGAAAATGTTTTTAGCAGGGACAGGTATAGTTGATTATTTCAGAATGATTGGCTTTGATCGTCAACTTATTTTTGATGCTTTAATCACAGGAATAAATGTGATGATACTGTTCTTTGCATTATCTTATTTTCTTTTTAATCCAGTTCAAAAAGCTTTAAAGGGCAGAAGCGATAAAATTAAGAGCGAAATTGAAAATGCTAAGAAGCAAGAGTCTGAGGCTATAGCTCTCAAAGAAGAATACGAGAAGAAACTTGCTGAGACAAGAACAGAAGTTGACACTATACTTGAAGAGGCAAGAAGAAATGCTAAAAAGACTAGTGAGAATATAGTGGCAGAGGCAAAAGCAGAAGCTCAAAACATTATTAATCGTGGCAATAGAGAAGTAGAACAGGAGAAAGCAAAAGCAGTAGATGACCTTAAGAATCAAGTCATAAATATATCTACATTACTTGCTACTAAGATTGTAAAAGAAAATGTAAATGCAAAGAGTGAAGATAAATTGTTTGAAGAGACACTTAGCGAGATAGGAGCTGATGCATGGCAAGGTTAGTTTCTAAAATATATGGTGAAGCATTATTTGATTTTGCTAAAGAGACAAATCAGGTCGAGAAGATGTATGAAGAGGCTCTTGACATCGTAGATGTGTTTAACACATCTGGTGAAGTAAAGAACTTTTTGGCAAATCCAAAGGTTTCTACTGACAAGAAAGCAGAATTTGTCAGAGAACTTTTTGTGAATAGTTTTTGGAGTAAGCCAGAATCACAAGCATTTAGGTTTTTTAAAGCAAATGCAAAGAAAGGTGAGAATCCAAAGATTATTGATTTCCTTACTATAGTTATAAGAAAGGGAAGGCAAAAAGATATAGTGCCTATCTTGAAGCATTTCATGCATCTCACACTTAATGATAAGAATATTGGTGAAGCCTATGTGGTAAGTGCCAGCGAGTTAAGTGATGATAAAAAGAAAAAACTTGAAGAGAAACTTGTGTCAGTTACTAAGTATGAGACTTTCATAGTTGATTATAAAGTAGATGCAAGTTTGATAGGCGGATTAAAAATAAAAATTGACGACAAGGTATTGGATAAAACTTATAAAACTAAAATTTTTGATATGAGTAAAAGTCTAAGGGGTTTGAAACTATGATTAATTTGAAACCAGAAGAGATTAGTTCTTTAATTAAAGAGCAAATCAGTAAATTTGAAGAGCATACTGGCACCGAAGAAGAAGGTGTGGTTATTCAAGTTGCGGATGGTATAGCACGTATTCATGGTCTTAAAGATGCTATGCAAGGAGAACTTCTTGAATTTCCAGGCGAGGTGTATGGTATGATTCTTAACCTTGAGGAAGACAACATTGGTTGTGTTCTTCTTGGTAATGCAGATGACATTAAAGAGGGTGATGCAGTTAAAAGAACTAAGAGAATCATGTCTGTGCCAGTTGGCGATGCTATGATAGGAAGAGTTGTAAATGCTATTGGTCAACCTATCGATAATAAGGGACCAGTAAAGACAACTGGAACTCGTCCTATAGAAAGAATCGCACATGGTGTAATTGATAGAAAGTCAGTTAATACTCCACTTCAGACAGGTATAAAGGCAATTGATGCCATGATACCTATAGGACGTGGACAAAGAGAACTTATAATTGGTGATAGACAGACAGGAAAAACTGCAATCGCTATAGATACTATAATAAATCAAAAAGGACAAAATGTTAAATGTATAGATGTAGCAATTGGTCAAAAAGCATCAACTGTTGCAAATATCGTTAAAACTTTAGAAGATTATGGTGCTATGGATTATACTACTGTAGTTACTGCTACAGCATCAGACCTTGCACCACTTCAATATATAGCACCATATAGTGGATGTGCTATAGGTGAAGAGTGGATGGAGAAGGGCGAAGATGTGCTTATAGTATATGATGACTTAACTAAGCACGCTGCAGCCTATCGTACACTTTCTTTGCTT
>OMRR01000159.1 GCA_900313535.1 uncultured Eubacteriales bacterium | reverse complement strand
TTTAAGGGGTGTTAGCTCAGCTGGGAGAGCATCTGCCTTACAAGCAGGGGGTCATAGGTTCGAGCCCTATACGCCCCAATTATAAGTGCTATGGCGAGGTAGCTCAGTTGGCTAGAGCACGCGGTTCATACCCGCGGTGTCGAGGGTTCGAGCCCCCCTCTCGCTACTAGGTTGCGAGATTTAATCTCGCTCTTTTATTATTTAGAGACAAACTTTGAGGTATAATTATGGATATGCATGTACAAAGTTTATTAGACGAATTTAAAGAGAATGAAGAGACTTTTGCAATAATGAAAGATTTTATTGTTAAGTTTTTAAATAAAACGATATGTGTTGACAATAAAATATTTATTGCAGGAATTGAAGCAAGAATTAAACAGTATCAAAGCCTTGAAGGGAAATTAAATCTCAAAGGTTATAAGTATAAAACTTTATCAGATATTACGGATTTGGTTGGAGCAAGAGTTATAACATTTTATAGTGATCAAGTTGATTTTATTGCAAGTTTAATTGAAAAGTATTTTGACATTGACTATGAAAACTCAGTTGATAAAAGAAAATTATATGAAGTTGACAGATTTGGATATATGTCACTTCACTATATTTGCCAGATACCGAAGGAATTATTTTATGATGAGTTGCATCCACGAGTAAATGACTTTAGATTTGAAATTCAAATGCGTACAAGTTTACAACATGTGTGGGCAACTATATTTCATGATACAGGGTATAAATCAGATGTTGAAGTGCCTAAAGAGTATATTAGACGATTGGCAAGATTGGAAGGATTACTTGAGATTGCAGATGATGAGTTTTTAGTTATTAGAAATGAAATAGATCACTACAGAAAGAAAATTAGATCACTTGTATCAAAAGGTGAGTTTAAAGACATATCATTTAATATTGACTCATATACAAATTATCTTGCACTTGAACCATATAAGGCATTAATTAACAAAATTGCAAATATTACTAATGCTGAAGTTGAAAATGTTAGCTATGCAAGATTTTATGAAATGTTTGTAAAACTTGGTATAAAATACTTGAGCGAAGTCGAACAGATGAGAATTGACAATAGTGAAGATGCTTATAAATTAGCCATCGCACAACTTGGTGGTACAGATATAGATATTATATCATCCACAGTCGCCATTCAAAATATTTTAATCATTTATGTTTTAAAAAAAGGCGGAAATAGAAATGATATTAAAAATTTACTTGAGCTTGTAAATGGTAGGGTAAGTGATAAGTACTTGGATAATATAATTGAACAAAGTAAAAGTATTATTATGATATAAGGAGAACACTTGTTATGTCCGAAAAGAAAATGGATACTAGTCTTTTAGATAAAGCTATTCAATTTGCAGTTAAAGCACATAGCGGTGTAGAGAGAAGGGGCAAAGGCTTTCCATATATTGTTCATCCCATGGAGGCTGTAGCTATTGTAGCAAGTATCACTTCTGATCAAGAGATGCTTGCTGCAGCAATGTTACATGATGTAGTTGAAGACACTATATATACTGAAGAAGATATTAGAAAGGAATTTGGTGATAGAATAGCAAGGCTTGTAGCCTCTGAAACTGATATTGTTATTGATGGAAAAGCAGAGTCTGAATCATGGGTAGAACGTAAACAATATGCAATTGATAGATTGGCTAAACTTGATATTAACGCAAAGATTGTTTCTCTAGGGGATAAACTATCAAATGCTAGGGCTATGTTAAATGATTATGAGCAAATGGGTGATGAATTATGGAATAAGTTTCATGTAAGTGACCCAAAGCTTCATAAATGGCATTATGAAGGCCTTAGAGATTCATTTAAGGGATTGGAAGGAACTTTGGCATATGAAGAGTTTTGCGAAATAATCAATAAGTTATTCAAAAAATACTAGTATTTTTCAATATATTGTCTTAAAAGTTTAAGGATTTTTTTCTTGCAAAATTAACAATAAATTGATATAATCGCTATGTTTAGGGGTATAGTTCAAGGGTAGAGCACCGGTCTCCAAAACCGTTGATGTGAGTTCGAATCTTACTACCCCTGTGAAACCACCATTAGGTGGTTTTTCTTTTAGATAAAGGTAGATGAGAATGAAATACGAATCGTTTTTAATTAAATATTCTGAAATTGGATTAAAGGGAAAAAATAGATATAAGTTTGAAGATGCCCTTGTAAACAATATACAAAATTCGCTTTATGAGTGGAAGGATGTTTTTAATGTTTATAAAGAGCAAGAGAGGATATATGTTGACTCAAATAGAGATTTTTCTGAGTATTATGATAAAGTTATTGAAAGATTAAAGAAAGTGTTTGGCATATGTAATATATGTCCAATAAAAAAAATAGAGTTTACATTAGACTACAAAGAATTGTCAAATAAATTATTAATTTTTATTAATGAAGTGTATGGAGATAATCCTAGCTTTACTTTTAAGGTTAAGACGAGAAGAGTAAATAAGGAGTTCCCATTGCATTCTGATGAAGTATCGGCTGAACTAGGTCACGACATACTTTGTCAGTTTCAGAATACAAAAGTTGATGTGCATAACCCTGAGATAAGGTTTTTTGTAGAGATTAGAAATCATATTAATATTTATTCTGAAATAATAAGTGGACCAGGTGGATTACCAATTGGGACAAGTGGCAAAGCTATGCTTCTACTTTCTGGTGGCATTGATTCTCCAGTAGCTGGGTATATGATCGCAAAGAGGGGAGTTGTTGTTGAAGCAATATATTTTCATGCTCCACCATACACCAGTGATAGAGCAAAACAGAAGGTAATAGATCTAGCTAAAATAGTGTCACAGTATTCAAGTAGAATTAAATTGCATGTTATTAACTTTACTGATATACAACTGGCAATTTATGAAAAATGTCCTCATGATGAATTGACAATAATTATGAGACGCTACATGATGAAAATAGCGGAAAGAATTGCTAATGATAATAATTGTATTGCATTGGTGACTGGTGAATCAATTGGTCAAGTTGCATCGCAAACTTTAGAATCTTTGAAATCTACAAATGAGGTATGTGGACTACCAGTATTTAGGCCATTAATTAGTTTTGATAAAGAGGAAATAGTTAGTATAGCAAAAAGGATTGATACTTTTGAAACATCTATTTTACCATATGAAGATTGTTGTACAATTTTTGTAGCAAAACATCCTGTTACTAAACCAAATTTAAATCATATACATAAATCTGAAGAGAAACTAGTTGATTGTATAGATGAATTAGTTGATAAGGCGATCGAAAATCATGAAGTTGTGCTTTGCTAAATTATTCAATGTTAAAACTTTAGTGTTTGTTAGGAGATGGTTTTGGAATTTTTGTTTATAATTATTGGGTTTGTATTGTTGATTAAAGCATCGGATTATTTTGTTGATGCGAGTATTGATATCGCTAAAATATTTAATATATCTGAAATTGTAATAGGAGCTACTATTGTATCAATTGGTACAACGCTTCCAGAAACTATGGTTTCAGCAACAAGTGCATTTAAAGGTTATGGAGATATTGCCTATGGCAATGCTTTGGGATCAATAATATGCAATACTTCTTTAATTTCTGCATTGACATTAATATTTACACCTTGCAATGTTGATAAGAAAAAAATGAAAGTGCCAGTTATATTTTTCTTTTCGTCATTTGCTATATACTTATTTTGTGCATATTATTTTAATGGATTTAGTAGAATCTCAGGTATAATACTTGTATCAATTTTTATTGTATATGTTGCCTATATAATACATACAAATAGAAATAACAACAATAGTGCTGTAAGCGATATGATAGAAATTGATAGTGAAGAGTTTAAAAATGACGGGTCGAAAAATATTGTTAAGTCTATAATTATTTTAATTTTATCAGCAGCAACTATTGCATATGCATCAAATATGTTGGTTGATAATGGAACTTTAATAGCGCATAAATTTGGTGTTCCAGAGTCAGTAATTGGGATAACAATGTTAGCACTTGGCACATCTTTGCCTGAACTATCAACTGCCATTACTTCTATGATTAAAGGACATAGCAACTTATCACTTGGAAACATAGTTGGAGCGAATTTTTTTAATGTAGTTCTTGTGTCTGGATTGTCAATTACTATATCACCATTCAACTTACCAACATCAAAGATGATAAACGGTATAAATGCTTCACTTTTAGTTGATGTACCTGTGACATTGTTTGTTATGCTTATACTATGTATTCCGACTTTGATTATAGGAAAAACTAGAAGGTGGCAAGGCATAGTGTTGATTATAACTTATATTTTGTTTATATATTATCAGTTTGTAATTTAATGGACTTACTTGTTATAAAGCTTTGTTTAATTGTTTTTTTGCATGTTATATGGTAAAATGAGTATATGATGAGTTATATAAAAATTGCAAGATTCGACCATTGGATTAAACAATTGTTTATTCTACCTGGAAGTATGGTTGCAATGTTATTATTAAAAGAAAAGTATTCAATAGTTGCAATGAGTAATGTGTTACTGTCACTTCTTGCAACTTCTTTTATTGCATCAGCAAATTATGTAATTAATGAATGGTTGGATGCAGAGTTTGATAAGTTTCATCCTGTAAAAAGTAAAAGGCCACTTGTAAATAATTCTTTTAAAAAGGAATTTATTTTTTTAGAGTATTTTATATTTATAGCTTTAGGAGTAGTAATTTCTTTGCTTGTGTCAAAATATGTGTTAATTACAGAATTAGTACTTTTATTGATGGGTATATTGTATAATGTCAAACCATTTAGAATGAAAGAAATTCCATATGTGGATGTTTTAATTGAGTCAATAAATAATGCATTGAGGTTTTTGATTGGATGGTTTGCGATTACTTCTATGTATTATCCACCAGTAAGTATAGTATTTGGATATTGGATGTCTGGTGGATATTTGATGAGTGTAAAAAGATTTGCTGAGTATAGAATGATTGATGATAAAGAGACAGCTAGTTTATATAGAAAATCATTTAGGTATTATAATGATAATAACTTAATGATTTACAGTATATTTTTGGCACTAATGGCAGTATTCTTTTTAGGTATATTCTTAATTAAGTATAAAATTGAATTATTATTATTCATGCCATTTATGATAGGATTGTTTTGTTTCTATTTTGCAATATCATTTAAGGATGACTCTGCAGTTCAAAGACCAGAAAAGTTGTATAAAGAAAGAAATCTAATATTTTATATTATAATTTTAATTATTGTTTTTGTAGTTTTGATGTATATACGTATTCCATTCCTCGATGCATTTACAACTATAGACTTAGTTCCAATAGCAGGTATATAGAGTTATGTCTATATTTAAAAAAATAAAACCAATAGATTTATTTATTACTTGCACTTTCGCTATATTTTCAATTATATGTATTTATGTATATGCAAGTAGAGACCTTTATCCTATGGATTTTGATGGCAATAGGATAATATGTGGTTATGTTTTAAATGGTATTAATCCATTAAAGCATATTAATGAAACATCACTAATAGATTACCTTGGAGTAGTGCCTTATGGCTATGGTAATTTGCCATATGGGTTGCTGTTGGGTAATCTTTTTTATTTTGGATTTTTTAATTATACTCAAGCATTGCTATTATATAAAATTTTAACTGTGATTTTTATAGTTATTACATTAGTTTTAGCAAAAAGATATTTTGTGAAACATAACTATGGTAATCGTATATATTATTATTTTGTACTATTCACTTTACTTTCAATTAATATATTTGGGTCTTATAGGATAGGTAATATTGGACATATAATATGTATGTTGATATTGATAATGATTTTCTTTATTGATGAAAATACTATAATATCAGGCATTGCATTAAGCCTTGCAATGATTAAACCGCAGGTTGCATTCCCATTTGTTATAACACTTTTATTTATGAAAAGAATAAAAGTAGTAATGTTGGCAGCTGCTATTGATGTTCTTGCTTCTATTATATGTGCAATGCTTGTTAAAGAAAGTGTCATTTCAATGTTCTTAGATTTCTTTTCAGCACAAGTTGGACTTGGTACTACGAGCTATGGAATATTAACAATGTTTTTTCCAAAAAACTATTATGAAGCATTGTTTCCAAGTATGACTTGTGGAATGATTATCTTGATAACTTCTCATATATTTACAAAAGAAATAAATAATACCTTGTGCATATTTGTATTTCCGACTTTGGTGGCAAATATATGGTCATATTCGTGGAATAGTGATTATTATATTCTAATTTTGCCAACAATTGTGTTTTTGTATTTGTACTTTAGAAATGATAGTAAATCAAGAATTAATATTTTTATAAAAACTTTTTTGCTTACAAATGTTTATTTTTTACTATTTATTTGGGCTGCGAGGCGCTTATTTAGAGGCTATGATTTTTTGCCACCATTTTTAGGAGGATTGTACCAGGATAAAGGCTATATAGAACGAATAGTTTTCAGTAATACAATTACTTATTTCATGATTGTATTTTGCATACTTATTAGTATTTTTGTTTTTAGATATTATCATAAAAAGGAAATAATATAAAAGTATAAGTTTAATCAATCGATATTAGTGATTGCAATAAATTATTACTTTTGATATAATAGTTTTATAGTGGAAAACCTATATTTTAAATATGGGCTATGTTTTTGTGTAAAGAGGAAATATGAGTAAAAATCAAGTAAAAAACAGTAAAAAAGCAAATAAGACTAAAGTTGAAAAAGATGACAAGTTTTTTAGTGATGAACACTTTGAGAAGATCAATAATCCTTTTGTTGAAATGATGAAACAGGAATTCCCTAAACAAATTGCTTTAATTGCCATTATGGTGGTGCTTGTTATATTTACTTTTATGAATATAAATAAGATAATTGCATTTTTTTATAAATTAATTGATATATTGTCGCCAATTATTATTGGATGGGTAATAACTTT
The DNA here is from genome assembly GCA_900313535.1 of uncultured Eubacteriales bacterium. GTDB lineage: Bacteria > Bacillota > Clostridia > Lachnospirales > Lachnospiraceae > UBA3633. The sequence continues at coordinate 853 of OMRR01000159.1, read as the reverse complement.
TATAATGGCTCCTTTATATAATATTGTAGTTAAAAAGACTTCAAAACATGAGAATAAAGAAATAGCAAAGTTTTCTAAAATTATTGCAACTATTGTTTGTGCTTTGACAGTATTAGCTATAACTGTTGGATTGATATTCTTATTCGTGCCACAATTATATAATTCAATATCTAGATTTTTGAGTAGAGCAGGAGGATATTTATCTGGTGCGAGAACTACCATTGAAGGATTTAGAGCAAGGTCAAACAATGACGTTACTCAGCAAATATTACAACAGATTGAAAAATCCATATCTGGCACTGCTGATAGTGCAGGAAGTATTAATTATAGTGCTATTGCATCAGGTGTGTTTACTGGGTTTGCAGTAAGTTTGAATGCCATTATAAATTATTTTGTGGCGTTTGTTGTAATGATTTATTCTTTGAATATGAAAGAAGAACTTTGCTATGGCTTTAAAAGAATCTTATTTGCATTAACTAGAAAAGACATCGGTAATAAAGTATTAGTTGAAGCTAGATATGCGAAACAAGTATTTACAGGATTCTTTGTTGGCAAGCTACTTGACTCATTGATAATTGGTATCTTGTGTTATGTATGTTGCCTAATAATGAAAATGCCATATACTCCACTTATTTCTGTGATAGTTGGAATTACAAATATAATTCCATTTTTTGGTCCATTTATTGGAGCAATACCTGCATTTACTTTGATCTTACTTGAAGAACCATTTTCATGGAAACCATACGGATTTTTAATATTCATTCTTATTTTGCAGCAAATTGATGGTAATATTATTGGACCTAAGATTTTGGGAGATAAAACAGGGGTAGGAAGCTTTTGGGTTTTATTCTCA
>OMRR01000028.1 GCA_900313535.1 uncultured Eubacteriales bacterium | reverse complement strand
TAGTTTCCTACTAAAAATGGTTGGCAAAATGCTTTCAGTGAGTTTGCTAGGGCATACATAAAAGAGAAGAGGAGATGGGGAACCCCCTAAAGTATAGAGGGCGTAGGGGCGAGCTATGTGAGCCCGAGGTCGTAACCACAACATAATGTTGATAGGTAAAGACAAAAGAAAAATGGGAAAGAAGTCACTCTGCCTTATTTTTGCATTTTTGTTAAGCATAAATACTTTCGCTGCAGCCGTATCTGATAATGATGGTTCAGCTTTTATAACTAAAGCAGAATTTGATAGTTTGAAAAATGACTTTCAAACGCAGCTTGATTCATACAACAATCAAATAGATAGTAAAATTGATAATGCAATATCATCGTATCTTGCAGGTATTACTTTTGCTAAAGAGACAACAATGCAGTCCAATATAAGTATTTTTTCTTATCCTTTAAAAATTGTAAATTATTATAAATCACTTGTGGATCTTGATGCACCAACGGCAGAACAAAGGGATCCGTTTTTTACACCTGGTTATCAATTTTATGGCGGATTACATCGTGCGAAAGACACTAATGGTTCACTCGGAATATCACTGTTAACTTTAGAACCATCTGTAAAAGAAAAAAAATGGATGAATGTTACTTGGAATGGAAATAAATGCGTTATAAATGGTATGTCAGGTGCTTTAGATTATTGGCTTACTGGTGCAATATATTATGATGGTGATCATCAGGTTAACGATGCAGACGATGAAGGAGGATTGATTTTTTGCGATTTTAAGAGTACTGGATCTGCTGAGACAGGAGGCATTGCATATGGTGGGAGTAGAACTGCTAAATCAGGATATTCTTTATATGCAAATTATGATATTTACACACACACGAGAGAATTATTTGATGTAAAGATGGTTGGAGGAATTGTATCAACACTGACAGATGGTTATTGGGGATATACATCAACTGAATCTCTTGATCCTGTAAAATGGAAAACACCATCAGGAGGTACTGATAAATATGTTTGGATTAATCGTTGTGGCGTTGAAGACAAATTAAGATCATATACATATAATCCGGTTTTTTCTTCTAATCTTGATACTGTTTTTAATTGCGGACTGTATTATGATAGCACTGTAACAGATTTAAATAATACAACATATAAAAAGTATCTGGCTCCTGTAACTTTTGGTACAGATCAAAAAATATATCTTACTAATCATAAGCGATATAGAAAAGCAATCAAACAATCAGATATATCAAAAACTGGTTGGTGGCAAATGTATACATTTAATGATTCGATAAGATATCCTGCATTAGGAGTTATTACAACGGGATTGAATATTGAGAGTGAATATTCAACATCTCCTAAAACTGGAACTAATGCACATCCAGTAAAACAGAGATCAGCAGTTAAGACTAATGATTTATATTATAATTTTGAATTGGAATCTGGTCTATATGCTGAGCACCATATGGTTGATGGAGTACCAATATTATCAGTACCAAGTAATTTGAAAGAAAAATTAGATACTGTGACAATTGAAATTGATATTTCGGGACAAAAAACTACAAATGCGAAATATGCTATTTTTAGTGTAGGACCAATCACTACGCAAAAATATGATACTAATGTAGAAAGTAATCCTAACTATCTAAAAGTAAAAAAACTTAATAAGACTGCTAGTGGACTTAGAAAAGTAAGATTGGAAGAAGGCAAAAATGAAATTGAGATTTCAGCAGTTGATGGTAATGCCACATTAATTAAAGGTGGTGATGTTTTGCTTATGAAATTATTGTGGGAAGATGCTACAAGTGAAGAAGAGTATGTAAAATTAAATAATCCTGCTACATTTGTTTTGAAACAAAAATCAGAATAACTTAAGGGGTAATTTTATGATGAATAAAAAAGTAAAGTATATTGTTTCAATGTTGTTGGCTATAAGTTTAATATCTTTTAATGCAATTTCATCAGTAGTTAGTGATAGCGATGGTTCGGCATTTGTAACAAAGGCTGAGTTTGAAGCATTGAAAAAGGAATTTGCTTCTCAAGTTGAGAATTATAATAGTAGTATAGATGGTAAAATTGATGGTGCGATAGCATCATATCTTGCAGGCATATCACTCACGAGAAATGAAACTGCTAAGGCAAATATTTCATTTATTAAATATCCTCTTAAAATTATTAATTGTATCGCAGCTATGAAAAATCTTGATACACCTATTAATAATCAATCAACGCCATTTTATAGTCCCGGTTATTCGTTGTATGGTTTTATTCATAGAGGCGTTAATGAAAATGGTAGAACTGGAATATGTTTGTTAGAAATTCCGGCAAGCAGGTTGTGGCAAAAGTGGCCTAATGGTGAGTGGAATAGTAGCAGTAATAAATTTTTGGTTAGTGGTTATTCAGATGGATTGGATTATGTATTTAGTGGAGCTAGTTATCACGATGGTGACCATGTTGTTACAGACTTGGAGGCATTCTTTTTATCTTTAGACTATTCTGCTGCAGTCTCGGAAGTATCAAATCGAACGAGTGGTTCTGCTAGAGCAAATGGATCAAATACATTGTTGTCTGATTATGCAAATTTCACAAATACCGATGGTTTATTAAAATGTGTATACTCTCCTGGAATCTTTGCAGGTGTTAGTGGAGCTACTACTAGTTGTAGATTTTCTTATGGCGCTACAGATTCCTTAGATACATGGAAGTTTACAGGAGCAAGTAATATTTGGTTTAATCGTGTAAAATGTTCTGATAAATTGAAATCAAAGACTTATTCGCCTACAAAATATGATTATATTGATGAAATATATAATTGTGGTTTGTATTATGATAGCAGTGTAACAGAATATAATAATACGTACTATAAAATATATCTTGCACCAGTTACTATGGGCAGCAATCAAACAATTTATCTTACAAATTTGAAAAAGTATAGACAAGTAAAAAATAATTCAGATACTACTAAAAGTGGTTGGTGGAATTTCTATACGAGACAAACAACTACTGGTTTTACATATACAGGAGTATTTACCACAGGCTACAATATAGAAAGTGAATATTCAACATCTCCAAAAACAGGAACTAATGCACACCCAGTGACACAAAGATCAGCAGTTAAGACTAATGATTTGTACTACAATTTTAATGATGCAAAAGGCGGAAGTATTGAACACCATATGGTAGATGGAATTCCTATATTCTCTTTTGAAAAAACGTATGCTGAAAAGATAGAAAAAGTTACTGTAGATTTTGATATAAGTTCATATGACGCAACAAACATTAAGTATATAATTTTTAGTACAAAACCTATAACAACTCAAGTGTATAGTCAAGACGTAGAAAGCAATGTTGATTATATAAAAATTAAGAAGCTTAATGGTACTAGTATAGATGTTAGAAAGGCTGAATTAAGAGAGGGAAGCAATTCTGTTGAGTTAGAGAAAGATGTATTAAAGGGTGGAGATATATTATATATGAAGATATTGTATAATGATGCTAGTGAAGGATTTATAACAATATCACAACCCGAACTTAGTATACAAGCATATTCATAATTCTTAAGCTTTATTACATCAATAAAAATAACCTTGCATCTAGCAAGGTTATTTTATTCTATAAAATAAAGGGGACGGAGATAAACATTTTTAAGGAACAATCAGGGCGGAGAGTTTTCTCCGCCCTGATTTATTTCCTTTTTCGTTTAAATTAGTACACCGTCTCAATCCTCATTGTATTGGTATGCGCCTTGATTACTTCGTCGTTTTGCTTTATAGAACGTCCAAATGCAACTACAACTACATCTCCTATATTTAATGCCCCATTGTTTCTAAGTTGCACTATGGCATCGCCCACTATGGCATCTGATTCTTTTGCTCTCTCTGATTCAGCAGGTATAACCCCATAATATATCATAAGTTGACGGACTATCTTTACATTCTTTGAAAGTGCATATATTGGTTCATTTGGCTTGTATTTTGATATGACTTTTGCAGTATGACCAGTGATAGTAGGAGTGATAATTGCCTTGGCCTTCAATTCATTTGCTGATACAGTTATCATTTTACATACTGTGTTTGTGATGGTCTGATCTATATTTGTCTGATACAATTCTGATAATCTGTGTTGATTGTTGATATGGCTTTCAGTTTCTAATGCAATTTGATGCATCATTGTTACTGCCTCTATAGGATATTTTCCATTTGCTGTTTCACCGCTTAACATTATAGCGTCTGTGCCATCATATATTGCGTTTGCGACATCTGTAACCTCTGCACGAGTTGGTCTTGGATTTTTTATCATTGAATCAAGCATCTGTGTGGCAGTGATTACAACCTTACCTTTTTGATTACATTTTTTAATTATTTGTTTTTGTAAATATGGTACCTCTGGTGCCTTCACCTCAACTCCGAGGTCGCCTCTTGCAACCATTATGCCATCAGCTACATCTATAATTTCATCAAGATTTGCAAGTCCCTCTTGATTTTCTATCTTTGCTATGATTATCATTTTGGAATTATTTTCATCTAAAATTTTTCTTATTTGTTTTATACAATTTGCAGAACGAACAAATGAAGCGGCTATAATATCAAAATCTTCTTTGATGCCAAACTCTATATCTTTTATATCCTTCTCAGTTAAGTCTGGCAACTCAATCTTTACGCCAGGGAGGTTGACACCCTTGTGCTCTCCGAGTTCACCACCATTAATTATTTCGCAAGTAATATTGTCGCTATCTTTTGACTTGACTTTTAATTCTATAAGTCCGTCATCTATAAGTATGGTGTCATCAACCTTTACATCATTAGTTATGCCAGTATATGTAACTGAGATGATTTCATTTGTACAAGGGACATCTTTGATAGTTATAATAATATTATTTCCCGCTACGAGTTTTATTTTTTCGTGATTGTCATTTAAACCAGTTCTAATTTCTGGGCCCTTAGTATCAAGCAATGCAGCTATAGGCCTATTTACATCCTTTCTAACTTTTTTAAGCAATTCAAGTTTGACCTTATGTTCTTCATAAGAACCGTGTGAAAAGTTAAATCTTCCTACATCCATGAACTCTGCCATTTTTTTGAGAGTGTCATAGTTTTCGGCGTTTGGGCCGAGTGTACATATTATTTTTGTTTTTCTCATTTTATACCTTCTATGTTTTAATTATGTGGGCTCGCATAACTCGCCCCTACGCATGGGCTTGCAGTGAAAAGCCCCTATGTTTAATCGTTTGTATAGTTATCGAAGTAACCCTGTACTAAGATTACTGGGGTACCTTTGTCACCTGAACCAGAGGTTAGGTCGCAAAGACTTCCGAGTAAATCTGTTAATTGTCTTGGGGTTGTTCCTTCTGATACCATCTTTCCTTTTAAGTCTGTATCTTTTTTCTTTATAGAATCTTTGATTGCATCTTTTAGTGCATCGCCAGATAAATCCTTATAGTCATTATCTGCGAGATATTTAAGCTTTAATTCATTTGGAGTGCCTCTAAGTCCATCAGTAAATGCAGGAGATACTACGGGGTCAGCGAGCTCCCAGATTTTTCCTTGAGGGTCTTTGAATGCACCATCGCCATAGACCATTACTTCTATATTTTTTCCAGTTTTATCTTTAAAATCCTTTTGAATATTAAGCACAAGACTTTTGCATTCCTCTCTTGGGAAAAGTTTTACTGTGTCTTCAGTCGCTTTATTTGAACCGAGGAGACCATATTTTTCATTATAACCTGAACCATTTACAGATGATGTGAGTATCTCATCAAGTCCAAAAACCTTTTCAGCACCATTTTCCTTTAAAATCCTTTTAGTCCTTACCCTTGTATGAATGTCACAGCAGAGGACATTTTTAGTGTAATTTAAGATTGCTTTGGCGTGGTTAGCAAAAACAATCTCGCATTCTGCATTTTCTGCTTCAATTAATTTTTGATAATAATCTATATAGTCAACACCAGTAAACTCATGCTTCTTATATCCAAATAACTCTCTATATTTCTTAAGGTCAAGTACATCTGAGTATGGATTTACATTTTTTTCGTCAAGCTCGTCATAAGTTAGGAAGGCATTTCCAACCTCATCAGATGGGTAAGAGAGCAAAAGCACGATCTTCTTTGCGCCCCTTGCTATACCCTTAAGAAGTATGGCAAAGCGGTTTCTTGATGTGATAGGGAATATGACCCCTATGGTGTCTGTGCCAAATTTATTCTTAATATCTGTAGCAATCTGGTCTATAGTTGCATAATTGCCTTCTGCTCTCGCAACTACGGATTCAGTTATGGCTACTACATCCTTGTTATTTAATGTCATTCCTTCAGAGTTTACTGCATCTATTACTGAGTCAACTACAATTTTTTGTAAATTGTCGCCAGTTCTAATTATTGGGCATCTAATGCCAATTGATTTAACACCAGTTTTTCTAATCATATAAGACCTCCACGGCTATATTTCGCCATTGAAATATAAAAATACTTCATTTGACGAAATCTATTATACAATATTTACATATAAAAATATATTGATTTTTGTAAAATTTATACTATAATTATAGCGGGTATAAATAGAAAGAAACCCATTTATAAGGAGGGTAAAGAGGTGAAAAAAACACTTAAAAATTTACTTACAGTTATTTTAATCATTGCGTGTGCGATGAATTTATTTGCATGTGGTGGTAGTGCCACAAACAAAGCCGAAGTTAGCAATGTTGCTACAAAGAAAGGCGGAGAGGTAAAAATTCTTAATTTTGGTGACTACATGGCTGAAGAGGCAATTGCTATATTTGAAGAAGAGACTGGCATAAAAGTAATTCAAGATTTATTTGAGGCAAATGAAGAAGTCATACCAGTTATTGAGAGCGGTACAAAGTATGATGTAATTTGTATATCTGATTACTGCATCGAAAGAATGCTTGCAAAAAATTTACTTCAACCAATTGATATGACAAAGATACCAAATTTAGTTAATATAAATAAAGAAAAATTAAACACACTTTCTGTGTGCGATCCAGGAAATAAATATGCCGTACCATATTTCTGTGGTTCTATGGGTATATTTTTCAATAAGACAAAACTTGATAGCATGGGAGTAGCATATCCAAGAAAGTGGTCTGATTTATTTAATCCAGCACTTAAGGGTGAACTCTTAATGCAAAGTTCAGTAAGAGATTTATATACTGTAGCACTTAGAAAAAATGGTTTTTCTGTAAACTCAACAAATGAAGAAGAGTTAAATAAATGTACAGAAGACTTTATAGCACAAAAGCCATATGTTCAAGGATATATGACTGACCAAATAAAGGAAAAGATGCTTTCAGGCGAGGCTGCCATAGCACCTCTTACAAGTGGCGATGTACAATATGTCTATATAGAGGGTGGACAAGATGATTATTGCTTTGTAATTCCAGAGGAAGGAACACAATTATTTATAGATGCATGGTGCATACCAAAGAATGCAGAGAACCTTGAGGCTGCTCATATGTTTATTGATTATATGTGTAGAGAAGATATAGCAAAGTTAAATGCAGAATATGTAGGTTATGAGTCTGTAAATGATAAGACACCTGATGCTGACTTCTTATTTATGAGACAGAAACCGGGTGCATATGTTGACTATAGCAATGGCAACAATGAACTTGAGAGAGATGTAGCAGATGCTATCAAATATTATACTGATGGTTACAATAGAATAAGGTCTTCATAGTAAATGAAATCTAATTGGTTTTTATACAATAAGAAAAAGAATATTAATGAAATGTCACAGAAGTTTGGGATTGAACCCCTTACTTCTGTGATTTTGTGTAATAGGGATATTACAGCGGATGATGATGTAAAAAAGATTCTATCTGCAAATATAGAAGATATAAATGATTCAAAACTATTGCCGGATGTTGATAAGGCTTCAGAAATACTGAAGAAGTATATTGATGCTGGTAAAAGTATAAGAATAGTTGGTGACTATGATATAGATGGTGTTTGCTCTACCTACATTTTATATGATGCGATTAAGAATGTGGGTGGAAATGTATCATATGCCATACCGGATAGGGTAACGGATGGCTATGGTATAAATATTTCGATAATAGATAAAGCCATAGAAGATAAGGTTGATTTGATAGTTACATGTGACAATGGTATTGCAGCAGGTGAACAGATAAGTTATGCAAAAGAACATAATATAGAAGTAATAATAACAGATCATCATGATGTAGGAGAGATTCCAAAGGATGCAAGTGCAGTAATAAATCCTAAAAGAAAAGATGTGGATAACCCGTATCCATTTGCCGAAATCTGTGGAGCGACTGTGGCATGGAAATTTATGGATAGGTATTATGAATTATATCATGGCAAGAAGGGCTATATAATTAATCATTATCTTGATTTCGCAAGTATTGCTACTATTGGTGATATAATGCCACTTATAAATGAAAACCACATCATAGCTAAGATAGGTTTAAGACAAATGCTTGATACAACTAATAAGGGATTAAAGAGATTGCTTGACATATCTGGAATTGATTTTGCGAGTAAGGGTGTGTCTGCATATCATATTGGTTTCATTATTGGACCTCTTATAAATGCGGCTGGTAGACTTGATAAGGCAACCTTAGCACTTAAGCTTTTTATCACTGATGATGAAGATGAGATAAAGAGCATAGCAAATACTCTAAAAGAATTAAATGATGAAAGAAAGAAGATGACAGAAGATGGCACGGAATTTGCCATAGAAGAAATTGAGAAAAACTATCTAAATGATAAGGTTATAGTAGTATTTGTTGACGGGCTTTCGGAGCAGGTAGCTGGTATAGTTGCTGGTAGGGTTAAGGAGAAATACAATAAACCTACTATAGTATTGACTGATACAAGTAATGAAAAAG
>OMRR01000010.1 GCA_900313535.1 uncultured Eubacteriales bacterium | reverse complement strand
GAGCGTGTAGCTCAGCTGGATAGAGCACTTGGCTACGGACCAAGGTGTCGAGGGTTCGAATCCTTTCACGCTCGCAAGTAGGTATGCATAATACCTACTTTTTTGTTGTAAAATATATGAAAATGCTGTAAAATAGATACTATGGCGGTTTGTGCGAGCACAAACTAGTTTTGGTGTGAGATAATCACATACATTGTTTTTATTGGAAGGAAAATATGTCACTTAGAAATGTAAGACAAACCGGAGATGAGATTTTAAGGAAAAAGTCAAAGGATGTGTCAGAGCTAACCGACAGGTTAAAAGAGTTAATTAATGATATGAAAGAGACCATGAAAAAAAGTGGTGGTTGTGGTTTGGCTGCAGTGCAGGTTGGTATACTAAAAAAAATAATTATATGTGCACCGGAGGAAGATAAAGAGGCGATAGTATTAATTAACCCAGAGATAGTAAGTGCATCAGAAGAGACAGAAGAAGATAGTGAGGGTTGTCTATCGGTAGAGGGTTATAGTGGTATGGTAGTAAGACCTAAGAACATAGTAGTAAAAGCAAAAGATGAGAATATGAATGATATAGAGTTTGACGCGGAAGGATTTTTTGCAAGAATAATATGTCATGAAGTTGATCATTTGAATGGTATCTTATATACAGATAAGGTTGTGCCTGGTACTTTGAAAGATTTGAATGAGGAAGAAGAAACTAACGAGGAAGAATAGTAATGAGAGTTGTTTTTATGGGTACGCCAGATTTTTCCGTTCCCACACTAACAAAATTATATAATGACAAAAATATTGAAGTATCTTATGTTGTGACAAAAGTTGATTCAAAGTCAAATCGTGGACAAAAGATAAATTATTCATGTGTAAAAAAAGCGGCAATTGAATATAACTTAAATATATTACAGCCAGTTAAAATAAAAGAAGATAGAGATATCATAGATAAATTAAAAGAGTGCAAGCCAGATTTTATAATTGTTGTAGCCTATGGGCAGATTTTATCAAAAGAGATCCTTGATATACCGCGCTTTGCATGTATAAATGGGCATGCGTCACTTTTGCCTAAGTATCGTGGTGCATCACCAATACAGAGTGCCATACTAAATGGTGACAAAGTAACTGGCACCACATCCATGCTTATGGAAGAGGGACTTGATACGGGCGATATATTAGAGCAGAGAGAGATAAGTATTGAAACAAAAGAAACTTCAGATTCATTGTTTGAAAAGTTATCATTTCTTACTGCAGATACAATTTATAGCACAATCAACAACTTTGACAACATAAAAAGTATAAGGCAAGATTACTTAAAAGCTACAAAGTCTGTAATCATAAAGAAAGAGTTTGGGAAAATTGATTTTAAAAATGAGACGGCAGTTAATATTGATAGAAAAATTAGAGCATATACATCATGGCCTTCAGCGTATATTGAAAGTGAAGGGGTACAGTATAAGATTTGGAATGTAGATGTGCTTGATGAAGATATTGATTTGGCAAGTGCAAAGAAGTTTACCGATGATATATATGTAATTGATGATGAATTGTATGCTAAATGCAAAGAAGGTGTTTTAAAGATTAATACATTACAAAAGAGTGGAAAGAACAAAATTAGTGCCAAAGATTTTATTAATGGTTTGAGATTATAATTTACAGGCTATTTGCCTAAAAGGAGGATTTATGTATTTCGATGCAACCTACATACTAGTAATTATTGCTTTTGTACTTACTACAATTGTGCAAACTTATATGACAAGTACATTTAACAAATATCAAAGAGTGGAGTCAAAGTCTGGGCTTGATGCATCAAGAGCTGCAGCAATGATTTTAAGTTCAAGCGGTATAGACAATGTCAAAATTGGTAGAGTACAAGGTGATTTAACTGACCACTATGCGCCAACTAAGAAAGAACTTAATCTTTCAGATACCACATATAGTAGCAGAAGTATAGCGGCTATTGGAGTAGCAGCCCATGAGTGTGGACACGCTATACAAGACCATAATAAGATGTTTCTATTAAACTTTCAAATGGCTATAGTCCCTGTAGTTAATTTTGCATCAAGATTATCTATCCCAATGATATTTATAGGAATAATTCTTGGAATGCTTAATTTGGCTGAAATAGGAGTTATTTTATTTGCTGCCACATTATTTTATCAATTACTTACATTACCTATTGAATTCAATGCTTCTGGGAATGCCATAAGAGTACTTCGTGAAAATGGTATGATGGATGAGTCAGAGTTATATGCTGTAAAGAAGGTTTTGACAGCGGCAGCATTAACTTATGTAGCAGCGGCAGCAAGCACTATGTTGCAATTACTTAGATTTGTATTAATAATTAATAGTTCACGTAGTAGAGATTAGTAATGTCCAATACTAAAAAAAACATTAGGCAAATTTCATTCAATATACTTTTTTGTGTTTTTTACGATAATAAACTATTAAACAATGCAATAAATGATGAGTTTAATATTAATGAATTTGCTGAGGAAGATAAGGCGTTTATTAAGAGAGAATGCACAGGTGTGATTGAAAAACTTGATGATATTGATACTGTAATTAATAAATATTCAAAGATTAAAACTGCAAAATTAGATAATGATGTATTGGTGGTTTTAAGGTTGGCTATTTATGAATTGTACTACATGGATAAGGTGCCTATTTTTGCGAGTATAAATGAAGCAGTAAACTTGATTAAAAAATCAAAAAACAAAGCACTCTCTGGTTATGTAAATGCGATATTAAGAAATATTGTACGTAAAGAAAAGATTAATAAAGATAATGAAATACCAAAAAGTGACAAGAAATGTTATTTCAAAGTATTTCATAATAAAGATATAGATGTACTTAATGAATTAAATGAAAAGAAAATATCATTTGCTAAATATAATGGTAGCCTTGATTTTAAATATGCTAAAGTTTATTACGTAAATAAGTATAAGGATGTTATTGATACTAATTGTTTTGATGCTGGTGATATTATAATAGAGGATGCAAGCTCGGTTCATTTGGTAGATAGGCTTGCAATATATATTAAAGAATGTTTTAAGAATAAAGATATAAGTATACTAGATACATGTTCATCCCCTGGCGGAAAAATATTATCATTAATTGATTTGATTAGAAATGATATCAGCGGATTATATGTAGAGGCCAGAGACGTAAGTGAAGCTAAAATACTTAAAATTAAAGAAAATGCAAAACGCTTAAATATAACCAATATAGTATCAAGGGTTAAAGATGCTATGAACTACGATGAAAAAGATAAACACAAATATGACATTGTAATTTGTGATGTACCTTGCACTGGCCTTGGAGTTGTAAATAAAAAACCAGATATTAAACTAAATTATTCAGATAAAAAAAGAGATGAATTGGTTAAAATACAGCAAAAAATTTTGGATGTAAGTAAAGAGTATGTCAAAACAAATGGATTGCTATCATATTCAACATGTACGACGACCAATGAAGAAAACGAAAACAATGTTTCGTGCTTTCTGGATAACAATATAAATTTCAAAAAGATGTATGAAAAAAGAATTAATGTGGACGATGATAGTTTGGCCGATGGCTTTTATATGTGCATTATGCAAAAGATAAATTAATGAATATTAGAGATTTGACAATTGAAGAACTCGAAATAGTGGTAGCAAAGCTTGGGGAACCACGTTTTAGATCAACGCAGTTGTATGAATGGCTACATGGGAAAATGATATATGATATATCAGAGGCTAAGAATGTTAATAAAAGTCTCATAGATAAAATTAAGTATGAGTTTGATGTATCTTTCCCAACTATCTATAAAGAATATATATCAAAAATAGACGAAACTAGGAAGTATTTAATACTATTAAATGATGGAAACATTATAGAATCTGTACTTATGAAGTATAAGTATGGTTATACTGTATGCGTGAGTTCTGAAGTGGGTTGTGATATGGGCTGTAAGTTCTGTGCGTCTACTATTGGAGGGTTAAAGAGAAACTTGTTGCCTTTCGAGATGCTTGCGCAAATTTATCTGATATCAAGACATAATGATTTAAAAATATCAAACATAGTTATAATGGGTTCGGGCGAGCCACTTGTAAACTTTGATAATGTTATTAAGTTTTTAAAACTAATTAATAGTGAGAAGGGACAAAATATCAGCTTAAGAAATGTAACTATTTCTACTTGTGGAATTGTGCCAAATATAGATAAGCTTTCTAAATTGAATTTGCCAATCACTTTGGCCTTAAGCCTTCATGCACCAAATGATGAGATTAGAAAAAAAATAATGCCTATAGCCAATAAGTATGATCTAAAAAGTACGATGGAAGCAATGGCAAGATATTTTATAAGCACCAATAGAAGAATCACATTTGAATATAGTTTGATTAAAGGAATTAATGATGGTAAAAATAATGCAAAAGAACTTTGCAAATTATTTGAAGATAGATTTAAAAATATGCATGTAGACTTCAATATAAATCTTATACCAGTTAATGAGGTAAAGGAAAGTAAATTGGAAAGGCCAGATAATAGTAACATAATAGAATTTAAGGATGAATTAGAAAAGCACGGTTTATCTGTGACAATAAGAAGAGAATTAGGAAAGGATATAAGTGGATCTTGCGGTCAACTTAGGGCAAGTGTAAAGTAGTTTGAAATTTTTTGCAAAAACGGATCATGGTAAAGTTAGACAAGTCAACCAAGATTACTACATAGCAGAGAATAGAAAAGTAGGAATCTTTCCTAACTTATTTATAGTTGCAGATGGAGTGGGTAGTAATAGGGATAGTGGCTTTGCTTCGAAACATTGCTCAGATTTTGTATTGGAACAGATATCGTATTCTAAAGAAGGCGAAAGCTATGAAGATGCGCTATTAAAGGCATATAGGCTTGCAAATACCGATCTAGTATATAGAATAATCGCTAATCCGCAATACAGGGGCATGGGAACAACGATGGTATGTGCAACTGTAATAAATGATAGAGCTATAGTTGTAAATGTAGGGGATTCAAGATGTTATCATATATCATCGGATATAAGACAAGTGACAAGAGACCATAGTATAGCTGAGGAACTTGCAAATGAAAATGCCATTGATAGAGACTCTGACAAGTATAAAGAATATAAAAGTCAACTTAGTAGGGCGTTTGGGGCAGGAAAAAAAATTGAGCCGGATTT
>OMRR01000003.1 GCA_900313535.1 uncultured Eubacteriales bacterium | reverse complement strand
CGCTTGAATATCATTATTTATATTATTATTTGTTTCGTCAGCACCATCGGTGCTATCAGCATCGCTTTCTGTTGCTGGGCTCGCACTGCTCGCCCCTACATTTTGACTAATAATGTTCGCCCCTACGTCGTTATAGCTACCTACATCATTATTATTATCTATACCACTATTAACGCCTGTAATATTATCACTTTTCTCGCCTTGATAATCACCTACACTATCATTACCAGCTGCACCTTCTTCATTACCTACACTACTATCGCTATCTTCACCATCATTACCATTAGGATCAAAACCTGAGTCTGGCAACTTATCTTCCTCTGGTTCTTCTTCATAACCAGATTTAATTATCATCTTCGCCTCACTGTCTGTAGGAAGACTCGCACTGCTTCCCCCTACAATTGGGCGATAGGTGTCCTCACTCATACTATTGCTTGTACCATTATCGTCATCATGACTATCAGTACTCGTCCCTACATTATTGTCTCTACCCGTGCCGTCATCGCCATTAGTACTTGTGCTTTCGCCATCATCATCAGATTTGTTATCAGTATTTAATCCCTCACCATCATTATCTACTGGTGTTATATCACCATAATCATTTAAAGCAATTCCATCATTGACATATTTTGTTTGTTTTTCACCATCATCATCTTCTACAATACCTGTAGAAATATTAGAAGTTTCAGCAAAAATTAACATCGAATTAGTACTAAAAACTAACGATACAATCAATAATACTGCTACCACTTTCTTTACCCTACTCATTTTATGCCTCCAAATACATATATTTTTTCCTATTTTTATGGGATGCAAAATTCACCCTTATAATCAATGGATACTATACACAATATATTTTTATAAATAAAAAACCAGTGCAACAAAACCGCACTGGTTAAATCTACCATTAAAAGAATTTTCTTTTACTATAAAAGAGAATGTGTGTGTGTGTGTGTGTGTGTATTATTTGTAGGAACTCGCATCAAAATTTTCTTTTTCCTCTTATTATTTTTTCAGACACAAAAGGATGGACGCCCTCCATCCAAAATCTTCATAAAATCTTAATAATTATTATAACAAATAATGTTATGTCTAACTATAATATTATCCACAAAATTATTAACAAAATATCAACAAAAAAGGGGCATAGTAAACCCCTTATAGAACTCGCATAGCTCGCCCATGCAACCAGCGGATGAAACCCACTCATACTAGTTTTGATGATATCCACCCCTACTTGTTTTGATGATATTCACCCCGGCTAATTTTGATGATATACACCCACATAATATTTAGATTTTCTCGCCAAGAGCTACAGCAACAGCTACTGTCATACCTACCATAGGGTTGTTACCAGCACCAATAAATCCCATCATATCTACATGGGCTGGAACTGATGAAGAACCTGCAAATTGTGCATCTGCATGCATCCTTCCCATAGTATCTGTCATACCATAAGATGCTGGTCCAGCTGCCATATTATCTGGGTGAAGTGTTCTACCTGTGCCTCCACCTGAAGCAACAGAAAAATATTTTTTATTTTGCTCTATTCTTTCTTTTTTATATGTACCAGCTACTGGATGTTGAAAACGAGTTGGGTTAGTTGAATTTCCAGTTATTGAAATATCAACATTTTCATGATGCATAATTGCCACGCCTTCAGTTACATCATCAGCACCATAACATCTAACCTTTGCTCTCTCTCCGCTTGAATATGATTTTACACTAACCTCTTTTAATTCATTCTTAAAATGATCAAACTCAGTTTGCACATATGTGAAACCATTTATTCTTGATATAATCTTTGCTGCATCTTTACCAAGACCATTTAGAATAACTCTAAGTGGTTTTTTTCTAACTTTGTTGGCATTGTTAGCTATACCTATAGCACCTTCAGCAGCAGCAAAACTCTCATGACCTGCTAAAAATGCAAAACACTCAGTCTCTTCTGATAAAAGCATGGATGCAAGGTTTCCATGTCCTATACCAACTTTTCTATTCTCTGCAACAGAACCTTCTACACAAAATGCTTGAAGACCAAGGCCGACATTTTGTGCAATCTTATATGCTTCTTTATCACCTTTCTTGATTGCTATAGCAGCACCTGCAACATATGCATAGCATGCATTTTCAAAACATATACCTTGTATACCTTTGACTATGTTATAGACATCTACTCCTAAGTCATCACAAATTTTTTTTGCATCGTCTATGTCTTTAATGCCATATTCATTCAAAGCCTTATTTATTTTATTGACTCTTCTATCATAACCTTCAAATGTTATACTCATAACTTATCCTTTCGGGCTCCTATAGGAAAGCCCCTACATCGGCTCGCATAGCTCGCCCTTACAATTTTGATATAATTATAATTTATTCTTTACGTGGGTCGATTATCTTTTTAGCATCTTTTACACGACCATACTCACCTTTTGATTTTTCCCAAGCATCATTTGGGCTATCACCCTTTTTGATAAAGTCAGTCATCTTTCCAAGTGATACATATTGATAACCTATTATTTCATCATTTTCGTCAAGTGCAATTCCAGTTACATAGCCCTCAGCCATCTCAAGATATCTTGACCCTTTAGCTTTAGTACCATACATAGTACCAACTTGTGACCTTCTGCCTTTGCCAAGATCCTCAAGTCCAGCACCTACTGCAAGTCCATCATCAGAGAATGCACTCTGAGTTCTTCCATATACTATTTGTAAAAATATTTCTCTCATAGCTGTATTAATAGCATCGCAAACTAAATCTGTATTAAGTGCTTCAAGCAATGTCTTTCCTGGTAAAATCTCTGATGCCATAGCAGCTGAATGTGTCATACCACTACAGCCGATAGTTTCAACTAATGCCTCTTCAATAATGCCATTCTTTACATTAAGTGAAAGTTTACAAGCACCTTGTTGTGGTGCACACCAACCAATACCATGGCTAAAACCACTTATATCTTTAATCTCTTTCGCATGTACCCATTTACCTTCTTCTGGTATAGGTGCATTCTCATGGTTTGCGCCTTTATTCACTTTACACATGCATTCTACTTCTTTAGTATAAATCATATATACCTCCATAAAACATTTTTAAATCATCGGGCTCGCACTGCTCGCCCCTACAATAGATTTATAATATACATCTAAAGCTGGCTCCGAAGTCCCTGCAACTTATAATTTTATCACAAAAAAGGTCGTCCGTAAAGACGACCACTTAATTACTTTCTTAAATTTAATTTCTTTATTAAGTCTCTGTAAGCTTCAAGATTAGTATTCTCTAAATACTTAAGTAATTGTTTTCTCTTACCAACCATCATGAGAAGTCCACGATTTGAATGGAAATCTTTTGGATTTTTAGCAAGGTGAGCATT
>OMRR01000152.1 GCA_900313535.1 uncultured Eubacteriales bacterium | reverse complement strand
TATTGGAGAAATATACATAGAGCAAATAATTATGATGAGATAATGACACCAATAATGTTAAATAGAGAATTGTGGATTACATCTGGTCACTGGGAGCATTATGGCGAGAATATGTATAGTACAAGCATTGATGATATTGATTTTTGTTTAAAACCAATGAATTGCCCTGGTTCAATTTTAGTATATATGAATGAACCAAGAAGTTATAGAGATCTTCCACTTAGATATGCAGAGCCAGGTATAGTTCACAGACATGAAAAATCTGGTGAGCTTCATGGATTAATGAGAGTAAGATGCTTTACTCAAGACGATGCACATATTTATATTACACAAGAACAGATAGAAGAAGAAGTTACACGTATTATTAAAATAATTGATGAAGTATATAAATTATTTAAGTTTGATTACTTTGTTGAGCTATCTACAAGACCAGATGACAGAATGGGTACGGATGAAGAGTGGGATAGAGCAGAAGGCGGCTTAATCAATGCCCTAAAAAACAATAATATGGAATACATTTTAAATGAGGGTGACGGTGCATTTTATGGTCCAAAGATTGATTTCCATCTTCGTGATTGTCTTGGTAGAACTTGGCAATGTGGTACTATCCAACTTGATATTCAACTTCCACAAAGATTCAATCTTGAGTACATAGGTGCTGATGGTGAAAAACATCAACCAATAATGATTCATAGAGTATGTTTTGGTTCTGTTGAAAGATTTATGGGAATTTTAATTGAGCATTTTGCAGGAGCTTTCCCAACTTGGCTTTGTCCTACAGAAGTAGAGGTTATACCAGTTTCTGATAAAACATTAGAGTATGCTATAAGTGTTAGAGATAAATTAAAAGAAGCTGGAATTCGAGTACATCTTGATGACAGAGCTGAAAAAATGGGATATAAGATTAGAGAGGCGCAAGTCCACAAGATTCCTTATATGCTAGTTGTGGGACCAAAGGAAGCTGAAGAGAATAAAGTATCAGTAAGAAGTAGGTTCAAAGGCGATGAAGGATCAAGTGCATTGACTGATTTTATTGCCATGATTAAAAAAGAAATTGATGATAAAGTAATAAGAGATGTTGAAGTTTAGAAATATTTTGTATTAAATTAATAAATACTTATATATAGTTGCTTTATATAGGAGAAATGCAATGTCAAAAAAAGTATTGGATATTAATGAACTTAAATCAAAATATGTTGATGGTAATGCAACTGCAATTACTAAGCAGCATGCACTTGGCAAAAAAACTGCAAGGGAAAGAATTGCAGCATTGTTTGATGCAGGTTCATTTATTGAAATTGGACTTTTTGCCAATAGTAGGCTTGAAAATGTTGATGCACCTTGTGATGGAGTTATAACTGGTTATGGTCAAATTGATGGAAGACTAGTTTTTGCTGTTGTTGATGATTATACTGTACTTGGTGGATCAATGGCTGAAATACATGCAAAAAAGATAGTGAAATGTCAAGAGGAGGCGATGAAAGTTGGTGCACCAATTATCTATGCCATAGATTCTGATGGTGTTCGCTTAGATGAAGGAATTGATGCATTATCTCAATATGGAAAAGTTTTATATAACAATACTTTGGCATCAGGTGTAATTCCACAGATTTCTATTATTTTAGGAAAGTGTGTTGGAGCACTTACATATTGTCCTGCACTTTCAGATTTTGTATTTGTTGTTGATAAAGTATCAAAAATGTTTGTCACTGGACCTGAGGTACTTAGTTTAGTAAGTGAAAAAAATATATCAGCAGATGACATAGGTAGTGCACTTACTCATAGTACTCTATCAGGCGTAGCACATATACATAGTGCGAATGAAGATGAGTGTATGCTAAGCGTTAGAAGGCTAATCTCATTTTTACCACAAAATAATTTAGAGAAACCAGAAATTCTTGAGTGCAATGACGACTTAAATAGATTATGCGATAACTTAAATGGCATAGCAACAGATAAGGATTTGGATATGAAAAATGTCATTTTATCAATTGTTGATAACAATGATTTTTATGAAATCCAAGCAGAGTATGCGACAAATGTCATCATTGGTTTTGCGCGTCTTGGTGGGAGAGTAATAGGTATAGTGGCAAATCAAGCAGTTAATTCAAATGGTAGCATAAATATTAATGCATCTGATAAAATGGCTAGATTTATTGGGATTTGTGATAGCTTCAACATACCTATATTGACATTGGAAGATGCAGCTTCATTTATTCAGTCAGAGGATGAGGAGAAGAAGGGCTTGATTAGACATTTTGCTAAAGTACTTTATGCATATTCTGAAGCTACAGTGCCACTTATAACTGTGATTGTTAATAGGGCATATGGAAGCGCATACATTGGTATGTGTTCAAAATATATTGGTGCAGATTATGTATATGCGTGGCCAACTTCAAAAATAGGTATTATGAGTCCAGAATCAGCTGTTAGTATATTGTATGAAAAGGAAATAAAGTCTTCAAGTGATCCAGTTAAGACGAGCGAAGAAAAGATTGCTGAGTACTTAGATACTACTATGAATCCAATTAAAGCAGCAAGTAGAGGATATATTGATGATATTATTGAGCCGTCAAATATGAGAAAAATATTGATTTCATCATTTGATGTACTATCAACTAAAGCTATAAATAAAAAGAATAAGAAACATGGCAATATGCCAGTATAAGGAGTATTGAATGATATTTCTTGCAATGTATAGTGACAATGTAAGTATTGGTGATGCACTTTTTATTTCTGCATTTGCAATGTTGGTTGTGTTTGTTGTGCTTCTTTCGATTTCTTATCTTGTTGATGCCACAGCATTTTTTATCAATAGACCTAAAAGAGAAAATGCTAAAATTGATAATAAAAGTGGGAATGCACAAATAGCCAAAGAAAATGTAGTTTCCAAAAGTGATGATACTATAGTAGTTATTGCAGCTGCAGTGGCAGCATATCTTGGCACCAGCGTAGACAATATAAAAATTAAACATATTAGGAGAGTGAGTCAGACTGATTCAGCTTGGTCGAAAAGAGCTTTACTCTCACATATTAAGTAAGGAGAAATGTGTATGAAAAAGTTTAACATAAAAGTGGATGGAGTTATGCATGAAGTCGAAGTGGAAGAAATAGGTGGTTCTTTTACACAAAATGCTGCACCATTAACACAAAGTGTAGCGCCAACATCTGTTGCAGCACAAGAACCAAAGTCAAGTGTGTCAGCAAGTAAAGGTTCGATTCTTGCACCATTACAAGGTACAGTTCAGACAATTAAAGTTAATGTTGGAGATAAGGTAAATGCTGGAGATGTAGTTGCTATTATTGAAGCAATGAAAATGGAGAATGAGATTCCATCTAATATATCAGGTACTGTAAAGGCAATTCATGTTACAAAGGGTGCCAAAGTTTCAGCTAATGATGTTTTGCTTGATATAGAATAGAGGAGCAGTATTTATGAATGCACTTTTTAATGCTAATGTAATAATAGATACTTTGATAACCTTTTTGAAAGGTACAGGGTTTTATGATTTTTTCAATCCCATAATGAAAGAAGGGGTATTATTACCTTTTGGCAATTTGATTATGATTGGGATTGCTTGCCTATTATTATATTTAGCAATAGCTAAAGAGTATGAGCCTTACTTACTGATATCAATTGCATTTGGTATGCTCTTAGTTAATATACCTATAGCTGGTCTTATGAATGGACCTGTAGGTGATGTAAAGGGTGGATTGCTTTATTACTTATTTCAGGGTATAGATTTAGGTATTTATCCGCCACTAATTTTTTTATGTATAGGTGCAGGTACGGATTTTGGACCATTAATAGCAAATCCAAGGTCGTTATTGCTTGGAGCAGCTGCTCAATTTGGTATATTTTTTACATTTATTGGAGCTATATTTTTAGGATTTACAGGACCAGAAGCTGCATCAATAGGTATAATAGGTGGTGCTGATGGTCCTACAGCCCTATATCTTACATCAAAACTTGCTCCACAGCTTTTAGGTAGTATTGCAGTAGCAGCTTATTCATATATGGCACTTGTGCCAATGATTCAACCACCGATTATAAAGTTATTGACTACAGAAAAAGAAAGAGTTATTAAAATGGAGCAACTTAGGGAAGTTTCACAAACTGAGAAAATTGTATTCCCAATAGTAGTTACTATTTTTACTTGTTTATTATTGCCAGATGCTACATCACTAATAGGTATGTTAATGCTTGGCAATTTGTTAAAAGAATCTGGAAGAGTTCCTTTACTTGTAAATTGTATTGAGAATTCTTTAATGTATATAGTATCAGTTTTCCTTGGTGTTACTGTTGGTGCTAAAGCATCTGCAGAGCATTTCTTGACACCGGATACGATAAAAATTATTGTACTCGGACTTATTGCATTTTCTATAGGAACTGCTGGTGGAGTATTAATTGGTAAGATAATGTGTTTCTTTTCAAAAGGTAAGATCAACCCAATGATAGGTGCCGCAGGAGTTTCAGCCGTGCCTATGGCAGCAAGAGTAGTACAAAAAGAAGGTGTAAAATATAATCCTACAAACTTTTTATTAATGCATGCAATGGGACCAAATGTAGCAGGAGTTATAGGTTCTGCAGTTGCAGCTGGTATGTTATTATTGTTCTTTAAGTAGTGATAGATTTCTCTTAATAAAACATTAATAATTTTTATAATAAAGTGCTTTACATTTTTGTAAACTTGTAGTAGAATTAGTCAATTTGAGTTAATGCAGTCTCTAAGTAGTAATTGTGTAAATATAAATATATGATATGAGACGATTAACAAAATTTAATAAAAAATATAGGGAGGGTATATGGGTAATAATAATGGCATTATTGACGCAAGAAAAGAACTTGGAATGGGAAAGACATTTTTGTTAGGATTTCAACATGTTTTCGCAATGTTTGGAGCGACGGTTTTGGTTCCGCTTCTTACAGGGCTATCGGTATCGGTTACACTATTTTGTGCAGGCATCGCAACTCTTTGGTTTCATTTTATAACGAAGGGTAAGGTGCCTATTTTTTTGGGCTCTTCATTTGCATTTTTAGCTGCATTTGCAACTATTGCAAATGGTGATCCAAATTTACTACCTTTTGCAACAGGCGGTATAGTATGTGCAGGAGGTGTATATGTAGTATTAGCAATACTCATTCATGTATTTGGTGTAAAAAAAGTAATGAGATTATTTCCACCTGTAGTTACTGGACCAATTATTATACTCATAGGTATTAATCTTTCTACATCTGCTCTTGATAATATATTAACTAATCATCCACTTGGTAAATATGCTAATGACATCGTTGCAAACGGAGGAACACTATATCCTTATGCATTTTTAATAGCAGTTTTTGCCATCTTAGTTATAATAGCTTGTAATATATGGGGCAAGGGTATGATTAAGATACTTCCAATATTGATTGGAATAATTGCATCATACATTTTTGCATTAATATTTGGTTTCTTAGGGCTTGCTCCAAAAATTGATTTTTCAAATTTATTTGTTCATCATGTATCACAAATTCCAAATAGCATAAATATTGGAAATGCATTTGTGGCAATACCACCATTTCATTTACCACAGTTTAGAGCAGATGCAATTATAGTATTCGTTGTGGTAGCTCTTGCAGCTGTTATAGAGCATATAGGAGATATCGCAGCAATAGGTGGTACTTGTGGAAAGAATTTTATAAATAATCCAGGCTTAACTAGAACATTACTCGGAGATGGCATAGGTACATCTCTTGCAGGTCTTATGGGAGGTCCAGCAAACACTACTTATTCTGAAAATACTGGAGTTGTAGCACTTACAGGTGTATACGATCCATTTGTACTTAGAGTTGCCGCTGTAATTGCTATAGTGTTATCTCTATTCCCATTTGTAGATAATTTTATAAATACAATTCCAAGTGAAATAATTGGAGGAGTATCATTTGTAGTATATGGCCTTATATCTGCAGTTGGTCTTAGAACATTAGTTGAAAATAGAGTGAATTTTAACTCTATGAGAAATATAATTGTGGCAGCAATAATTCTTGTATCAGGAATTGCTTTCAATTACACTAAGATATCTATACCAGTAGGAACAGTAAATTTAGAGTTTGGTGGACTTGCTTGCGCAGCTATATTTGGCATTGTATTAAATGCTATACTTCCTGGTAAGGATTATACATTTGATGATTCTAAGGACCCTGGTGTTATTGATTTAGTTGGTGAGAATTAATAAATTATGCTATAATTTCTGCTGTTAGATATAGGAGGAAGTATGAAAAGAATCAGATTTAGTTTATTATTTTTAGCTTTATTACTTTTTGCATGTTCAAGTAAGAAAACTGATACTTTAG
>OMRR01000070.1 GCA_900313535.1 uncultured Eubacteriales bacterium | reverse complement strand
CATACCCAAGAGGCCGAAGGGGCGCCCCTGCTAAGGGTGTAGGGCGGGTTAAACCGTCGCGAGAGTTCAAATCTCTCTGTCTCCGCACAAAAAATCCGTAGTTTCCTACGGATTTTTATTTTGTGTATTTATTGATTTCAGCAATCTTATCTCTAAATATCGCCGCTTGTTCAAAATTAAGATCAAGTGCTGCCTCTCTCATCATCTTAGTAAGTTCTCTTACCACTTTCTCTAATTCTTTTTTATTCATCGATTCATAATCTTTCTTGATTCCATTTTCAATTTGTACTGCCTCTTTTGATATTGTAATCATTTCGTGAACTTTCTTTTCTATAGACTTAGGCGTTATGCCATTTTCTTTATTGTACTGCTCTTGTATAGCTCTTCTTCTCTCTGTTTCAGTTATACACTTATTCATCGAATCAGTAATTGTGTCCGCATACATGATTACATGTCCATCCACATTTCTAGCAGCACGTCCTACAGTCTGTATAAGTGATATTTCAGAACGCAAGAAGCCTTCCTTATCAGCGTCCAAGATGATTACTAAACTTATCTCCGGTATATCAAGTCCCTCTCTAAGAAGATTGATACCAACAAGCACATCAAATTTATCAAGTCGCATATCTCTTATTATTTCTGCTCTCTCCAATGTGTCTATGTCATAATGCAAATATCTTACCCTTATACCTTCTTTCATAAGATAGTTCGTTAAATCTTCAGCCATTCTTTTAGTTAAAGTTGTTATCAACACTTTACTTTTTTTTGCTGTAGTTTTATTTATTTCATTTACAACATCAACTATTTGATTCTTAGTTGGTCTCACTTCTATCTTTGGATCAAGAAGACCTGTAGGCCTTATCAACTGCTCTGCTCTTAATTCCTCAGTATTTTTTTCATACTCATTTGGAGTTGCAGACACATACATTATCTTACTAATTCTTGATTCAAATTCAGAAAAATTAAGTGGTCTATTATCAAGTGCCGACTTTAATCTAAATCCATAATTAACAAGCGTAGTTTTTCTAGAAAAGTTGCCATTATACATACCACCGATTTGTGGTATAGTCTTATGAGACTCATCAACTATAATCAAAAAATCTTTAGGAAAATAATCTATAAGTGTATATGGTGGTACGCCAGGCTCTTGGAAATTTAAGTACCTTTCATAGTTTTCTATTCCTGAACAAAATCCAGTTTCTCTAAGCATCTCTACATCATAATTTGTCCTCTCTTCAAGTCTTTGCGCCTCTATAAGTTTCCCTTTATCCTTAAAATATGCAACCTCATTTTTCAAATCTCTAAGTATATCTTCACACGCCAATTCAATCTTTTCTTTATCCACAGCATACTGAGTTGCTGGAAATATGACCACATGTTTCATTTCCGATACAACTTCACCAGTTAATAAATCCAATTTTTGTATTTTATCCACTGTATCAAAATCAAGTAATACGCGATAAATCTCTTTATCAAATGACACTGGATAAATATCTATAGTATCACCCTTAACCCTAAATGTTCCTCTTTTAAAATCAATCTCATTTCTATTGTATTGTATTTCCACAAGTCTTTTAATTATGTCATCTCTGCTCTTTTCATCGCCAGGTCTTATTGACAAAGTCATATTTTTATAATCAATTGGCGAACCAAGTCCATATATGCAAGATACTGATGACACTATAATCACATCATTTCTCTCACAAAGACTTGCTGTAGCCGAATGTCTAAGTTTATCTATCTCATCATTAATACTTGAATCCTTATCTATATATGTATCTGTTTGTGGCACATAGGCTTCTGGCTGATAATAATCATAGTATGATACAAAGTATTCTACGGCATTTTCTGGGAAGAAGTCTTTAAACTCACTATATAATTGCGCTGCCAATGTCTTATTATGTGCAATTATCAAAGTAGGTAAATTTAATTGTTCTATGACATTTGCCATAGTAAAGGTCTTACCACTTCCAGTAACACCAAGTAATGTCTCTCTCTTTTTCCCAGATAAAAAACCACCAACCAATTGCTTTATGGCATTTGGTTGGTCACCAGTTGGTTTAAAATTTGAATGTAATTTAAACTTATTCATTTGACACTGTCTCAATACAATGTTTAATCAACATATTTACTGTCATCGGTCCTACTCCACCAGGAACAGGTGTGATATATGATGTGTGATCTGCGACTTTATCAAAATCCACATCACCACAAACTTTCTTAACTCCATCTACAACTTCCCTATGTATGCCCACATCTATAACTACAGCACCTTCTTTCACATAAGTGTCATCTATAGATTTAGCCTTTCCAGTAGCAACTATCAATATATCAGCAGTTTTACATATATCTTTAATATTCTTTGTTTTAGAATGACATATAGTAACTGTAGCATCCTCTCTAAGCATTAGTAATGCTACTGGTTTTCCAACTATATTGCTTCTACCAACAACCACGCAGTGCTTACCTGCTATCTCAATATCAGTACGTTTCATCAACTCCCATATTCCATGAGCAGTACAAGGTATAAAACACTTTTTACCTTGAAGTAGAGCTCCTAAGTTATTAGCACCAAAACCATCCACATCCTTTTCTGGCTTTATCTTATCGATTATATTTTTTTCATTTATATGCTTTGGCAATGGAAGCTCTATAAAAATCGCATTTACACTATCATCACTGTTTAATTGGTCAATCCTTTTAATCAAGTCGCTTTCAGATATATCATCTGGCAAATCACATTCAACAAAGTTAATTCCAACTTCATCAAACTTTTTCTTTTTATTTGCAATATATATTTTTGAGGCATCATCATTTCCAACCAAAATGTCCACTAATGTTATCTTTTTATTATCAAGCATTAGTTTACTAACCTTATCTTTTAGTTCAGAAAAGATACTCTTTGATATTAAATTTCCATCTATTAGATTCATAATTATATGTTTCTAAGCGGAGTCGAACCGCTATCTGCGGCTCCGGGGGCCACCGTTCTATCCATTGAACTATAGAAACAATTTCCTTTAATTATTTAATTTGATCTCTCAAAATAACTATAGCTTGAAGTATTTGCTTATCTTGATATTTATCATCAAGCTTTATAAACCAATCCTCATCTAAGAACTTATTCTCTTCATCATAAATCTTTAGATTCTCCACATGTGCTTTTCCATCTTTCTTAATCTCGCTACCTGTAGAAACCTCTATCTCTCTTTCCTCTATGATAACACCATCCCTATCAAAGACAATGGCCTTGTTGTCCTCATATAAAACTATATGGTTTTGTTCATCATATTCTACTTCAACACCCGCTGCATCAAGTGAATAATCTGGTATAATACCTTTTAGGTCTATACTATATCCACTTGGTGGGAAATATTCAGCCACAGTAAATTTAATTGCAGATCCATCATCAAGATTAATTATGTTTTGCATTACTCCTTTTCCAAATGTCTTTATGCCTACGATTTTTGCTCTTCTATAATCTCTCAATGCCGCAGAGAATAATTCTGCCGCAGATGCTGTTGAGTAATCAGTAAGTACAACTATCGGTATATCGATTGAATGATTGTCATCACAATAACCAGCCTCGACTATTTGTTCTTTTTCTTTACTATAATATATTAAAGTTTTGCCTGGTTCAAATATTTGCTCCTCTTGATTTAATGTATACCTTCCATCTCTATCTTTTAAGACATAATCAATCATCTCACATACAGTCTGCAATTCACCACCTGGATTACTTCTGCAATCAATTATCAATCCTTTGATGTCTTTAGCCATCAATTTATCAGCTGCCTCTATAAATTGTTCTGACGCCTTGCCAGTAAATTGACTTATGCTTATATACCCAATATTTCCTTCGTAAATATCTGAAGTAATAAGCTTGATGTCCACAACGCCACAGTATGCAGTCACCTCTACATTTTTCTTTTCACTCTCTCTGTATACTACAATCTTTCTTTCTGTACCAGCTGGTCCCTTTATCAAATCAACAATTTCTTCAAGGCTTAAACCTTTTACGCTCTTCCCATCTACTGACACAAATACATCTTTAGCTTTTAATCCAGCAGTCTCTGCAGGTGAGCCTTCATATACTTTTACTATCTCACAATCTTTTGATTTTTTGTCAAAATTGACCTCGCAACCTATACCATAGTATACACCCTCAGTATTTGTCCTTGTAAACTCTTCAAAATCCTGTGCTGGCATATATTCTGCATATCTATCGCCTAAGGCTTTTACATAACCTTTAAACATCTCGTCTTCAATTTTTTTATTGTCCTTATCATAATAATAAAATAAACTTACTACATCATCAACATAGGCAAGTTTTTGTGTAAAATGATCCAGATTAATTATATTTTCTTTATTAATTTGTGAAACTGATGCTACATTATACACATCCCCCATCAAGGCTCTAAAATGTGGCTTTATATTTTTATAAATAATACTCAATATAAATCCACCAACACCAAATATCACTACAAATATAAATAAAAAGATAGCCAATATAATGTTAAGTACTCTTGACCGTTTTAACTTCTTTTTTGTCTTTTCATACTTTTCATTTGTCTTTTGACTTTCAACTTCGACATTAGAAATTAAACTTTTTACATTTTCTTGGTTTAAAACAACCACATCTTTTCTGTCTTCCATAAAATCTCCTATCCTACAAATGTTAATGGATTTACATAATTACCATTCTTTCTTATTCCAAAATGCAAGTGAGGTCCTGATGATATACCAGTAGATCCAACTTCACCAATTTTTTGTCCTTGGCTCACTTCTTGACCTACCTCTACACCTCTTTTACTCATATGCATGTATATAGTAAATATACCACTTCCGTGATCTATCATGACATAATTACCACCCGAGTATGAATACTTAGATATAACTACCTCTCCAGCAGCAGCTGCAAGTATAGTTGAACCAGTAGGTGCTCCGATATCTATACCTTGGTGATAAGTTGAACCACCCTTAGTTGGTGACTTTCTCTTTCCAAATTGAGATGTAATTCGCTTTGATGCTGGACATGGCCATATCAAACCACCACTAAGTATTCTTCCAGAATTACCTCTTGCAAGTATCGCTTTCTCTATAGCAGCGATTTCAGCCTCTTGTTTCTTTTCTTCTTCTTGCAATTTCTTAAGTTCAGCTTTGCTTGTATTTATCTTACTATTCATGTCTTCAAGTTCTTTGGTCTTTTCTTCTATAAGTTTCTCAACATTATCCTTTTGAACAATCTCTGCTTCCTTAAGTAATAATAATTCTGCTTTTTCATTTTCTAACTGTTGCTCAAACTCTATAATAAAATTCTTAATCTCTACAAGTTCATTTAATTTCTTTCTATCATAATTAGTTATACTTTGTATGTATTCAGCCTTCGTAAGTATATCCTCAAGATTATCTCCGGATAATATATTTTCAAGTAAAGAAGATTCACCCTTTTCATAAAAGAACTTAATTCTAAGTTTCATGTCACTGTACTGCTGTTCTTCTTTAGTCCGTGCCTTTTCTAGTTCCTCATTGGTCATATTGATTTCTATCTGTTTAATCTCTATATCAGCAAGTGTCTTATTTAGTTCATCAGTTAATATCTCAAGATTTTTATCTAATTCCTCTATATACTTTTGAGTATCATTCTTTAATGCATTTAAATTCTTTATCGTACTTTGTATTTTCTTTTTATCTGCATTAATTTTATCAATAATGCTCTGCGACTTGGTGAGTCTTGACTTTTCTTCTTCAGTCATTCCATCTTCAGCAAATGATACAAATGATGTGCTAAAGGCACATAATACGATCAAAAATATCGCAAAGATTTTTTTTATATTTATTCTCATAATTAAACTTTTAAATGCTTTCTAATAGTAAAGAATGACACAATCATACATATTAAACAAGATGTGATGATACCGGCTCCGGCCATAGGAATTGCAATCTCTAGTAAATCAACAGGAGTAAATATATTTGATAAAAAGCTTGCATTCTTTACCAATAAATTCATCAAATAATTATACAATGCACACACAACCACTATAGGTATAAGCGATCCAAAAAAGCCTATAAAAAATCCCTCTATGACAAATGGCGCTCTTATCATAAAATTGGTTGCACCAATTAATTTCATGATTTCATTTTCTTTTCTTCTAAATTGGCTTGATAAAGTTATCGTATTTGATATAAGTATCATTGCTATAATCAAAAGCAAAATAATAAGTATAAAGCTAAATGTGCTAATTCCCACATTTAATTTAGTGAGAGCCTCTATAAGTACATTTGAATAATTTACCTGTCTCACCCCTTCTATGGTTTTTAGGAAATTAACATAATCATATTGCTTAGTTATATCATTGAGAAGTATCTCATAAGACGCAGAGTTTGCAAGTGGGTTGTCATCTTCAAATGCAGCTGCAAGTTCTGTCTTATTATCGAAATACTCTTTTTTAAATTTATCCCAAGCTTCATTACTTGACTTAAACTTTATAGATTTCACATCTTCAGTATAGAAATTCTTATTTGCGATACTTTGTATCTCATCTTCCGTCAAACCCTCTTCAAAAAACACCTGTATTCCTACAGTTGTTTCGACTTTTTGTATAAGCCCTTTGATATTAAATGCAAGTACAAAAAAAATACAAAAAACCAATACACTACTTGCTATAGTGCCTATAGAGGCAAAAGAAAACAATTTCTTATTGCCAAGGTTTCTAAATCCAGTTTTAAATACATATGATAACATTATTCATTTTCCATATATCTTTTTATTTGATCATCAAGACCATAATCATCATAGATAAGATTACCACCATCAAGTCTTATAACTCTCTTTTTCATTCTTTCTACAAGATGCATATCATGAGTTATAACTACTACAGTAGTACCATTTTGATTTATTGTATCAAGTAAACTAATTATCTCATTAGTGCTTACTTCATCAAGATTTCCAGTTGGCTCATCAGCAAGCAATATCTTTGGTTTATTAATTATGGCTCTTGCTATAGCAACTTTTTGTTTCTCGCCACCTGATAATTCATATGGCATCTTGTGAGCCTTGTTCCTCAATCCAACTAAGTTTAATATTTTCAAAACTCTTTGCTTAATTTTAAATGAGTTTGCACCTATAACTTCTTGTGCGAAGGCAACATTTTCATATGCATTTCTATCTTCAAGCAATTTGAAATCTTGAAATACAACACCTAGTTGTCTTCTATAATAAGGTATAAGTCTATCACTTATATATTCTATATTGTCCTTAAATACTTTTATAGAACCACTTGTAGGTTTCAACTCTCTTGTAAGTAGTTTAAATAAGGTTGACTTTCCTGCTCCCGTTTTTCCTACAATAAAAACGAATTCGCCTTCATCGATCTTGAGGCTCAAATCTTTAACCGCATAGGTTTCTCTATCATATTTTAAAGAAACTTTGTTGAACTTAATCATATCAGTATAAGAATATTCCTTTATTGGTAATTTTCAATTTATTGTCTTTCAAAAGTTTTCCAATTGATTTTTTAAAAGTATTTTTACTCATATTGAAATCTTTAAGTATCTGCTCAGATGTCGCTGTCTTATCATTATATATCAAATGCCCTTTAAATTTAGTCTTTATAATTTTATACACAGTATCGGCATTTTGTTCATATTCAAAAGTCCTAATATCTTTATTTTTAACCTTTTTATCAACCTCTTTATTTTTTATATACATTGTAGCACATAATCTATCAGACTTATCAACATACATAAGTACTTCTACTTTATCACCTATATTAACAATTTTTGTTTGCTCCGAATAAGGTAAAAGTAAATCTCTTTCAAGCCCAATATTTAGAAATGCACCTACATCATTCACATCTTTCACTGTAAGTTTTGCTACATTGCCAACTGTAAGAAATGGTCTTTTTGTAGTAGCTATAATTCTACCCTTGCTATCCTTATAGATAAAAACTTCTACCTCATCACCTACATTAGCACCACGAGGTATTTGTTTTTTAGGTAATAAAACTTTTTTATTTGCATCATCAACTAAGTATGCTCCTATATCTACTATACTTCCTATCTTTAAATTTTGAATTTGTCCTATTTGCATAACTTTAGCTCTTCAATTGCTTTCATCAAAGCAAGTTTACCTTGATAATACGATAATCCACCTTGCATAAATGCCATAAAAGGCTCTCTAATAGGAGCATCACACGATAGTTCAATACTTGCACCAGACACAAAACATCCAGCTGCCATTATTACTTTACTATCATAACCTGGCATATCATTTGACATTGGTTTCAAATATGAATCAACTGGTGATGTATTTTGAATTATATTACAAAACTTAGTAAGTTTTTCTTCATCTCCAAGTTTAATTGCTATAACGATATCATCTAAACTTTCATTATACATCGGTATTGTGTCAATATTATATCCATTAAGCACGTAACTATATAAAGTAACTATCTTTAATGCATTCGCCACAGCAATTGGTGCCATATAGAGTCCTTGCAAGATGTTTCTATTTTGATTAAAGTTTACTCCTACTTCATTTCCTATCCCAGGAGCAGTAAGTCTATATGAACACTTCTCTATCAAATCTTGTTTTCCAGCTATGTACCCACCTGACTTAGCAAGTCCACCTCCCGGATTTTTTATAAGTGAGCCACATATTATATCAGCACCCACATCAGTTGGCTCAATTGTATTAACAAACTCTCCATAGCAGTTATCAACAAGTACAATAATATCTTTTCTTATACTCTTTACATAACTAATTACTTCTTTAATTTGATTGACTGATATAGGCTTTCTTTCGCTATATCCACGCGAACGCTGTATCATTATAAGTTTAGTGTTTGCATTAATCTTTTTACCTATACCATCTATATCAAAATTATTGTTTATTAAATCAACATTGTCAAAAGATATATTATACTCTTTAAGAGATGAGGGCTCATTGTTTAATCCCAAAGTTGCACTTAAAGTATCATATGGTAAGCCATTAATTGACAGTATATTATCACCAGGTCTTGTCAAAGCAAAGAGAGCAAGTGATATAGCATGTGTCCCAGATACAATTTGTTGACGAACAAGTGCAGCTTCAGTATTGAAAACCTTACTATACACCTCTTCTATCTTATCTCTACCTATATCATTATATCCATAACCTGTTGATTCAACAAAATGACTTTCTGAAACTTTTGAATCAATGAAAGCTTTTAAAACTTTTAATTGATTCTCTTCGCATATTCTATCTATAGCCAAAAAAATATCTGAAACTTCTTTTTCAGCATTACATACTTTGTTTATTACATTTTCAGATATTCCAAAATGTTTATACATATTATATAGACCAATAAGCAAAACTAAATTTATCTTGCACCGATAATTAAAATGAAATAAAGTGCTGGAGCTGCAAAAATTACAGAATCAAATCTATCCAATATGCCCCCGTGACCTGGAATTACATTTCCATAATCTTTGACATTATAATCTCTCTTTATAGCTGACGCAGTCAAATCACCTATCATTGATATAACCGCACCTATAGCACATGCTACACCTACTCTTATACATGAATATGAAATATCTTTATTTATTTTATTAAACATAACATAAGTGTAAACCGCACCGAGTATAGCCGCTCCCAATATGCCTCCGATAGCTCCCTCTATAGTTTTATTTGGGCTTAAAATAGGAGACAACTTTCTTTTTCCAAATAACATGCCTGTACAATACGCACATGTATCAGATCCCCAGCTTGATATAAATACAAGCCACACAAAGTATTTTCCAAGCTCATTTCTTTCTCTTATCAGATAAATAAAACTAAAAGTAACTGCAACATATATTATGCCAAAAAATATCATTGAGACATGATTAATATCAAACTTTGGGTATAGAAAAACGTAAAACATTAACAACAATAATAATAATGCTATCAAAAACAACAATATTCCAGAACTACTATATATCATTATCATCATATAATAAAATCCAGTAAGTAAATAGGCAACATAGGCAAGGCTTGAATTTGCCATATTGAAGACTTGAAATAATTCTATCAATCCTAAAATAGACAATATAAGGCACACTCCAAATAATAAGCTTCCACCTCTATACAAGACAAATGCCAATGCAGCTATCAAGAATATACCACTTATAAGCCTTGTGATAAACGAAGATGCCTTATTATTTTTTTTGCTAACGCCCTCCAAATCTTCTCTTCCTCTTATTAAATGATACTATTGCCTTATAAAACTCTTTCACATCAAACTCTGGCCAAAGCACATCTGTAACATATATCTCGCTATAAGCTATCTGCCATAGTAAAAAATTCGAAATTCTTAATTCACCAGATGTCCTAATTAACAAGTCAGGGTCTTTAATATCTCTAGTATCTAAGTTATTTGATATATCATTTTCAGTTAATTTATCAAAATCAAAATGTTTAGCATTCAATCTTTTTACTGTACGAACTATCTCATCACGACTACCATAGTTAAATGCTATAGAGAAAACACATCTATCATTATCTTTAGTAATCTCCATAAGTCTTTCGCACTCTTTAACTAATTTATCTGGAAATTTATAGATATCACCTATGAAGCTAACTCGCACATTATTCTTTTTTGCCTTCTCTTCAATCTTATTTAAATACAAAAAGAATAAATCGAATAGCGAATTAATCTCATTTTCACTTCTCTTCCAATTTTCAGTCGAAAAGGCATAGACAGTTAGATACTTCACCCCTATCCTAACTGCCTCCTCCAATATTACTTCAAGTGCTTCGCAACCTGCCTTATGACCAAGCGCTCTTGCTATACCTTTTTTCTCCGCATAGCGACCATTGCCATCAAGTATAATGGCTATTGACAAAGGAACATTAATCTGTTTGCCATCTTCGTCATAGAGCAAGTATAGTTTTCTTTCATCGTCTTTTTCGACTCTTATTTTATTTACATCTATATCCATTAAAGTTTCATTATCTCGTTTGTCTTTCCATCAATTGCTTCATCAACTTTCTTAATGTAATCATCAAGCATCTTTTGTACATCTTTCTCAAATGTCTTTACATCATCTTCAGTTGCTTCATTGTTCTTCTCTAACTTTTTGATGAAGTCGTTGGCATCTCTTCTTATATTTCTCATTGATACCTTTATATCTTCCCCAAGTTTCTTCACATCTTTTGCCAATTCTTTTCTTCTCTCTTCATTTAACTCTGGGAATATAAGTCTTATCACATCTCCATCAATATTTGGATTGATTCCTACATCAGCTTCATTGATACCTTTAACTATGTCTTTGATAGCTGACTTATCAAATGGTTGTATCAAAAGTATCCTTGCTTCTGGAACAGAAAAATTACACATTTGATTTAATGGCGTCTTTGTACCATAATAATCAACTAAAACTTTATCCAAGATTTTTGGATTTGCACGACCAGCTCTAATTGTTTGGTACTCATTCTTTAAATTGTTGAATGATTTTTCAAGTTTCTCTTTGAATTGATTAAACCTACTGTCCATATTTACCTCCTATTTTGAATAAACTAATGTTCCTATATTTTCACCTTTTATTGCTTTAACTATTGAATCCTTTTCAAGCATTGAGAATAGTCTCAAATTTAGTTTGTTATTTAAACAAAGTACTGATGCAGATAAATCTATAACCTCTAACTTTTTATCAACCATTTCTTGTAAAGATACTTTCTTATACTTCTTTGCATCTTTGTGCTTCATTGGGTCTTTGTCATATACACCATCAACAGACTTAGCAAGTAATAATTCAGTACAATCAAGTTCTATACTACGAAGTGCAACTCCAGTATCAGTAGTAAAGTATGGATGCCCAGTGCCACCTGCTAGAAGCACTACTTTTCCTTCATTCATTGCTTCGATTGCTTTATCTTTTGAAAAGAGCGAAACCATGTCAGAAATTGGAAATGCTCCAAAAACTACTGACTCTATACCATTAAGTTTTAAAACCCCTTGTATATATATAGCATTCATACAAGTAGAAAGCATTCCTATCTCATCAGCCTTATATTTATCTATGTTTGATAATGTCTTCCCTCTTATAAAGTTACCACCTCCTGTGACGATAGCAACCTGAATTGTCTTTGATTTTACTTTTTTGATTTGTTTACATATAGCATCTACCACATTAAAATCAAATCCAAATCTATCATCTCCAGCCAAAGCCTCTCCAGACAGTTTCAACATTACTCTTCTCATATATCCTCCTAAGATAATTGATCTTCTATCAAATCAACTGACACAAGCGCTGTAATACCTTTCTCCTGCATAGTTATACCATAAAGCCTATCTGCTTTCTCCATAGTACCTCTTCTATGAGTAATAATTATAAACTGAGTATGGTCAGTCAAATATTTTAAATATTCAGCGAATCTATCTACATTTGATTCATCAAGCGCAGCCTCAATCTCATCTAGTAAGCAGAATGGAGATGGTTTTAAATTCTGAATTGCAAAAAGTAATGCAATCGCAGTAAGTGCCTTTTCTCCACCTGATAACTGCATCATATTACCGAGTTTCTTTCCAGGTGGTTGCACTACTATAGCTACACCTGCATCTAAGACACCCTTTTCATCAGTTTCAACCAACTCAAGATTTGCCTTTCCACCACCAAATAACTTCTTGAATACTACTTCAAATTCATCTTTAATCTTTTTAAAGTTCTCGTCGAACTGTTTTCTCATATTTTCATCAAGCTCATCAACAATTTGAGCTATCATTTCTTCAGACTTCTTTATATCTTCATATTGTGAAGTCATCAAATCATATCTATCACCAACTTGCTTATACTCTTCTATAGCATTGACATTTATAGGTCCAAGTTCCTGTATTACTTTTCTCTTTTCTTTTACGCTCTTCTTTATTTCTTCACTTGTACCTAGATCTTCTCTATACTTTTCTTTTGCATTTACATAAGTAAGATTGTAGTCTTCAAGCATTGAATTAGTAACTTCTTCAATCTTCAAATTCGCTTTTTCAAGCATATTTAAAAGTCTATTACTCTCTTGCTCAAGATTAATTTGTTCAGTAGTTATCTTATCCTTTGACTCGTAATACTCTTTTCTATTTGCAAGATTAGCATTCTTTTCCTCAGTCTTATCTGCAATTAATTTTTGATAATCATTTACCTTCTTCTCAATATCTTCAATTTGAATTAAAAACTTATTAATTGTATTCTCTTTGTCCTTGATCAAAGTTGTAGAATCCACATCCTCTGATTCAAATTTTGATTTCTCATCTGTGAGTCCATCAACAGTAATTACTAATTTTGATACATTATCCGATGTAAATTTAATTTTGTTAGATATATTAGAATACTGCAACTTCATATCATTTATAATATTCAAAGTGATAGTATTCTTTTGTATATTGTATTCATTAAGAGCATCTTTCATCTTTTCAATAGTATTGTAATTTTTGTCATATTCTTCAGATAAACTTAATTTTTTTCTATTGATATTGTCGATAGTATTCTCTAATTCAGATACTTTTACATTTAAGTTTTCATATTCTCTTTTTCTTCCAATTAAATTAGTTGAATTTTTGTATGCACCACCTGATATTGCACCACCTGGATTAAATAATTCCCCTTGCAAAGTAACAAGCTTAATACCTGACTTGTATTTTGCAAAAATTACTTTTGCATTATCATAATTATCTACTATTAGACATCTTTCGAGTAGATAACTAGCAAGTTTCTTAAAATCATTATTATAACTAACAAGGTTAACAGCTATATCAACTACGCCTTTTTCATTCTTTGCTTCTTTGTATATATCATTATCTTTTACTTCAAGTGCAGAAAGTGGTAAAGTTGTCACCCTTCCAAGCTTGTTGGTTTTTAAATAATTTATAATCTCTTTAGAGCACTCCACATCTTCTGTAACTATATTTTGCACTGTATTGCCAAGTGCCACCTCTATTGCTGTCTCGTATTCCTTCTTTGTCTCAATTAAGTCTGCTACTACACCCTTTATACCAGCAAACTTACTTTTATTATCAAGCACAGTTTTAACTGTATTGCCATAGCCTTCATATCTTTCAAGCAAATTTTTCAAAGTGTCAAGACGAGTTTCCTCTGAATGGAATAAGTTCTGTGCTTCCATCAATTCATTGTTAATTTTTTCTAAGTCACTATGATTTACTGACAATTTATTGTTAAAATCATTTATGGTAGCGATTTGCTCTTTGATTTTATTATCTACTTCTATTAATTCCTTACGCTTTTCATCAATGCCAGCAATATTTAAGTCATCAGCAAATAAAGTGTTTTGATTATTTGTATCAAATACAAAATCTTCCCCACTTGCATCCTTTATTGATTTTGTAGCTTTATTAATTGAATTTGTTATTGTTCCTAAGTCTGCATTAAACTGTACTTCACCTTCTTCCATGTCTGTGTTGCTTGTTTTAATAAGTTCGATCTGTCCCTTTAATACATTTAATACTTGTAATTCTTTTTTAAGTTCGTCAATATTAGTAGTGATTGACTTTTCAAGCGAATTAATTCTATCAATTCTTCCTTTGTTACTTGTCATTTCAGAATTGATTTGTTCTCTTATAACGTTAATCTGACCTTTTAGGTTTTCAGATAATGCTGTATTTTCAGTTATAAAATCTTTGAACTCACTTATTTCTAAGTCTATCTTTGTAATCTGGTTCTCTATCTCATTATATTTTTCATTAAAGGCTATTTTCTTCTCTTTTACTGCCTTAATGTCTCTCTTATTAATTTCAATTTTTTCATTAGTTTCTTCAATTATTTTTGATTGCTCATCAATTTCACGCACAAAATAATTTGATTCATAAAGCAATAGGTCGTCTCTTAAATTCAAATACTCTTTTGCTGCCTCTGCCTGCTTTTTAAGAGGACCAATTTGTCTCTCTATCTCTGTGATTATATCTGTAACTCTTGAAAGATTTAATTTCTCTTCTTCAAGTTTTCTCTCTGCTATAACTTTTCTTCTCTTATATTTTACTATTCCAACTGCTTCATCAAATAATTCTCTTCTATCTTCTGGTTTGTTGGATAATATTTTATCAATCTGTCCCTGTCCTATTATTGAATATCCTTCTTTACCTATACCAGTATCATAAAATACTTCATATATATCTTTAAGTCTACAATCTGTACCATTTAACTTATACTCTGATTCTCCACTTCTATATAGACGTCTTGAAACTTCTATCTCATCATAAGATATAGGTATCTTTCTATCGGTGTTGTCTATAACAAGATTTACATACGCAAAACCCTGAGCCTTTCTAAGCTCAGTTCCAGCAAATATTACGTCCATGGTCTCAGCTCCACGAAGTTGTTTCATACTTCTTTCACCAAGTACCCAACGAACTGCATCAGCTATATTAGATTTTCCGCTACCATTAGGTCCAACTATACCATTGATACCCTTCTCAAATGTCAGAATAGTATCATTTGCAAATGATTTGAACCCATGAATTTCTATTTGTTTTAAATACATCGTTTCCTCTAAAGTTTACCCAAAGCCTGTCTTGCAGCATCTTGTTCTGCTTCTTTTTTTGACCTACCTACACCAATGCCATAGACTTTATCATCTATAAGTGCTCTAACCTCAAATTTTTTGTCGTGGTCTGGTCCGGTTTCTTTTATTACTTCATATATCAAACGTTTATTTATTGCATTTACTTTCTCTTGCAATTTTGATTTGTAATCATTGCTTGATTTATTTAAGTTTTCCTCAGTCAACACAAAACTATTTATAAAAGTTTTTGCACTATCTAATCCACCATCAAGATATATAGCACCAATAAGCGCTTCTATAGCATCACACATAGTGCTATCATTATTCATTAGATTTTGTCTATTCTCACCTTTTCCAATAAGCAAATAATTATATATCTGTATCTGTCTTGCCACAGATGCAAGATTTTTTTCACACACGAGCAAAGCCCTTGTCTTTGTGAGCAATCCTTCACTATAATTATCAAATAGCTTATATAAAAAATCAGAGCTGATTAATTCAAGAACTGCATCGCCTAAAAATTCCAGCCTCTGATTTGTATGACATTTATCAATATTGTTCTCATTAGCAAATGTTGGATGAGTTAAGGACAAAAATAGCAATTCTCTATCATTAAAAGAATAATTAATTAATGATTCAAGATTTTCAATATTACTTTGCATTTTGAACACTATCTAAAGCGTCCTTTACTGTCTTTATTTTCAAAAGTTGGTCATTGTCCACTTTTATGTTAAATAACTCTTCTGCTTCCATAACCATTTGAAACAAATCTATAGAATCAAAGTGTAAATCATTTTTTAAATCTGCATTTAAATCTAATTTATCTACCTCGATCTTTGCATGCTTTGCAATTATCTCTTTAACCTTTTGTATATCCATTTATTTACCTCGCTAAAAACTCTTTTGTCATCTCAATCAGTTTTTTGTTTACAAGTTCATACGCTTGCCTAATTGTGTAAATATATTCACCTGATTTTGAATTGCCATGGCATTTTATTATCAAAGCATTTGCCCCAAGTATAGGTGCACCACCATAAATCTTGGCATCATACTTTGTCAAAAGTTTCTTTAATGCTGGCTTAATCAAAAGACCACCAATCTTAGATATGAACGAACTCATAATCTGCTTTTTTATAAGTTCCAAAAGCATTTTTGCCGTTCCTTCATAAGTCTTTAAAAATACATTTCCAGCAAAGCCATCAGTGACAACTATATCACACACTCCATAAGTTAAATCTCTTGCTTCAACATTTCCAATGAAATTTAAATCTTTATTTTCTTTAATCAGTTTATATGTAGAAAGCGTAAGACTGTTGCCTTTGTTTTCTTCAGTTCCTACGCTTAAAAGCCCTATACTTGGCCTCTCTACATTAAACATTAATTTATAATAGAAATTAGCAAGTATTGCATATTGATAGAGCCACTCTGGTTTACTATCAACATTACAACCGCTGTCTATCAAAATCATTGGATTCTTATTTGTCGGCAATATAGCACCAAGCACTGGCCTTTCGACTCCTGCAATCGGTTTCACTATAAACTGTGCAGTGGCCACGAGTGCCCCAGTGCTTCCAGCGGATACAAATGCATCTAACTCATTATCAAGTAAAGCTTTGCCAGCTTTCACTATAGATGAATTGGTTTTTGTCCTAAGTGCTATGACAGGATGGTCATTCATGTCAATTTTTTCTTTTGCATCAACAATTGTCACATTATTATTTACATAATCAAAATTGGCATTTGAAAACTCATTTTTGATAATTTCTTCGTCACCAAAAATTATTAGTGATATGTCTTTATTTTCTTTTAAAGAACAAATCGCAGCTCTAATGACTTCTTTCTCACCATTGTCACCGCCAGATGCATCTAATCCTATCCTAATCATTTATTATTTTTTTGCCTCTTTCGGTGTCATATCAATTATAGTTTCTTTATTATATGAACCACAATTCTTACATACTCTATGTGGCATAGTTAATGCTCCACACTTTGAGCACTTAACTAAATTTACTGTTCCCATCTTCCAATTAGCTCTTCTTTTATTCTTGCGAGCTTTAGAAGTCCTATTTTTTGGACATATAGACATAATTTTCTCCTTTAGTTACCCATTTGTTTTGCCACTTCAGCAGCAAAATCTTCTTGTTTCTTCTCAATTCCTTCACCAGTTTCAAATCTTACAAACTTTAAAACTTTGATATTTGCACTATTTGCCTTGGCTACACTTTGAACATATTGATCTACAGTTTGCTTTCCATCCTCAGCCATTATATA
Organism: uncultured Eubacteriales bacterium; assembly: GCA_900313535.1. Classification (GTDB taxonomy): domain Bacteria; phylum Bacillota; class Clostridia; order Lachnospirales; family Lachnospiraceae; genus UBA3633. The sequence goes on along the minus strand of OMRR01000070.1, from coordinate 1,465 downwards.
TATTTGATTGTTTAAGCATACTTCTTTTAATTCCTTATTAAGTCCACCCTCTACAACTTTCTTAAGTATCTCTTCTGGCTTTCCAGCATTCTTTGGATCATTTTTTGCTTTCTCAAGTAATATCTCTTTTTCTTTATTCTTATAGTCGTCATCTATCTCTGACTCATTTACATACTTTGGTTTCATAGATGCAACTTGCATTGCTACATGCTTAGTCATCTCTTTTATAGCGTCATTTACTACATTTGTCTCAATAGCAACAAGCACACCAATCTTTCCATTCATATGAACATAGTCATATACCATTCCATTTGGGCTTGATACTTTTTCAAATCTTCTGATGCTTAAATTCTCACCAATAACTGAAATTTGTGAAGATAATTCATCCTTTACAGTTTTTGAGCTATCGAATTTCCACTTCTCATTTAAAAATGTATCTAAATCATTTGCACTTGACTCCAATGCTTGCTCTGCAACTTGTGATACGTAATTTCTAAACTTCTCATTCTTTGAAACAAAATCTGTTTCTGAATTAACTTCTACTACAACTGCATTTTTATAATCTTTTGAAAGTAAAGTAAAAGATACACCTTCTGCAGTTATTCTTCCTGCCTTCTTTTGTGCTCCAGCAAGTCCCTTCTTACGAAGAAATTCTATAGCTTGCTCCATGTCACAATTAGATGCCTCAAGTGCTTTTTTACAATCTATCATTCCGCATCCTGTCATCTCACGAAGCTCTTTTACCATTTGTGCTGTAACTGCCATATCTACCCCCTATTCATTTAATGCTTCTTCCATAGAAACACTATTTTCTTCAGTCTCTTCAACTTTATCTACTAATACTTCACCTTGCTTTGCTTCAATAACAGCATCTGCCATCTTAGCAACAATTAACTTTACTGCACGTATAGCATCGTCATTTCCAGGAATGATATAATCTAATTCATCTGGATCTGCATTTGTATCTGCTATACCCATTACAGTGATGCCAAGTTTCTTTGCTTCAGCTACACAAAGTTTTTCTTTCTTTGGATCAACTACAAATACACAACTTGGTAATTTTTTCATATCTCTAATACCGCCAAGGTTTGCTTCAAGCTTATCATGCTCTTTCTTAAGTAAAGAAACTTCTTTCTTTGGAAGTTTTTCAAATGTGCCGTCATTCTCCATTCTTTCAAGATCCTTAAGTCTCTTAATTCTTGATTCAATTGTCTTAAAGTTTGTAAGCATGCCACCAAGCCATCTTATGTCTACATAAAACTCTCCACAACGGATAGCTTCTTCCTTTATAGCCTCTTGTGCTTGTCTCTTTGTGCCAACAAAAAGAACAGTGCCTCCATTCTTAACGATGTTTGATAAGGCATTGTATGCTTCGTCTACCTTTCCTACAGATTTTTGTAAATCAATAATGTGAATACCGTTACGAGCGGTAAAGATATATGGAGCCATCTTAGGGTTCCAACGT
>OMRR01000032.1 GCA_900313535.1 uncultured Eubacteriales bacterium | reverse complement strand
TTTCTGCAAACGCTTTTTCTACCACATATGATTTATACTTATTGGCATCAATCGCCTCTGGTAATTTTTCATTGTTATCTATACCTGACATTGCTGCATAAATAATTAAGGCAAATGTAGTATATGGATTTGCTAGTGAATTTGGGATGTAAAACTCTGCGTGGATTGATTCTAAATTATTATTTATAACCGCAGTGCAATTATCAATTCTGTGCAATACACCAGCAATAGCTTTATGCAAAAGCTCTTTATCATCTTTGGATTCTATAGCAAAATTAAAGTGGAAGTTATTTGCAGGTGCATTTTCAATTGGCATAGGTGAATAATCTGCACAAAGTCCATTTCGATTTGCTACAGTTGATACAACTTGACGAATGGTTGTGATATTATCAGCTGCAGTCAAAGGATTTCTTGATTTGAAATTGATTTTATTTTGTCCAGCACCTTTTTCATGATGTGAACTTTCTGGATATACGCTCATTTGCTCTAAAGTTAAGCAAATGTCTCTTCTTATGTTTTCACCCTTATCTTCGGGAGCTATATCCATGTAGCCTGCTTTATCATAAGGAATATTTGATTTATTGCCATTTTCATCTAATTTAAAAAGATAAAATTCTATTTTCGCTCCGAATGAAAAAGTGAAACCTTTTGTTTCAGCATCCTTAATAGCATTTTTCAAAATTAGTCGACTATCACATTCAAAAGCATTGCCATTTGGATAACTTATATCACAAAACATTCTTATTACTCTACCGTGCTCTGGTCGCCATGGAAGTATGGAAAGAGTAGAAGGGTCTGGATGTAAAATGAGTTTAGATTTTGTCACGGAAGCAAAACCCTTAATGCCTGATACATCAATAGCCATACCTGTCTTAAAAGCATGGGAGAGTTCGTTGTTGGTTATAGAAATATTTTTTTGCTTTCCATTTATGTCACAGAAGGATAGTTTTATAAATTTTACATCTTCTTCTTTGACAAAATCCATTACCTCATGTTGATTATACATTTTTTATACCTCTTTATTAAAATTTTCGGGCTCCTAAAGTTCGCCTCTACAATGGGCTCGCACAGCTCGCCCTTACATCGTAGCCGCGAGCTATGCGAGCGGCAAATTAGTTTTGGACATACATTTGTTTGTATGGGTTGTTACTGTCCGGAGAAACTAACGTCCATTTCTCATTTAGTATTTCACTTTCGTTGTAACCGAAACATTTGCAAAACTCTTTTATATATGTAATCACTTCATCTAAATCTTCTTTTGTTGCTGCTCTTGTATTGACATTTTTTGGAAAAGATATCTTGTCACATGTAGATCTAAGTAGCATCTTTCCGCCATGCATACCAGTACATGGAAAATTTCCTACAATATTTTTTTTGGAGTCTATGCCTAGAACAATTATGATACCACCTGCTTGGTATTCACCGAGAAAGCTTCCTGTAGTGCCACCTATAACGAGTACAGGAATTTTTTCTTTGTAAGCCTTCATGTGGATGCCTGCACGATAGCCTGCATTACCTTTTACAAAGATTTTACCACCTCGCATAGCATAGCCTGCGGCATCTCCGATAGAGCCATGAACGATAATTTCTCCATCATTCATGGTGTCGCCCACAGCATCTTGTACATTACCATATATTTCAATATTTGCACCATTTAGGTATGCACCTAAGGCATTGCCAGGGGTTCCCTTTATAGTAAGACTTTTATTGGAGAGACCTGCACCGATAAATCTTTGTCCCAAGCAATTTACTATTTCTACATCATCATTTGAATTTCTAATCGTCTCATTCAACGAATCAAATCTTGTATTTTTTGCATCTATTGTTATCATTATATCATACCTCTTACTGTTTTTCTATAAGGGCTTATTCGCCAGCGTGTGATATACCAAGTATATCTAATTCTTTTTGATTTAATCCTATGCCACGTAGCATCAATCTATTGCCACGAAGGGCTTCTATAGAATTAATTCCCATACTGCCCATAAATTCTTTAATTTCGTGCTTCCAAGCTGTCATAAGATTTATAAGTCTTTTACTTCCGAGTTCTGGGTCAAGTCGTTTGACTAGTTCAGGATTTTGTGTTGCTATGCCCCAGTTGCATTTACCGATTTGACATGCTCTACATAGATGACAACCAAGAGCGAGAAGTGCTGCGGTTCCAATGTAGCATGCATCTGCGCCGAGCGCTATTGCTTTTACTACATCTGCCGCTGACCTTATACTTCCGCCAACAATTAATGAGATATTATTTCGTATTCCTTCAGCGCGAAGTCTTTTGTCGACAGCAGCAAGTGCAAGTTCTACAGGTATACCGACATTATCTCTTATTCTTGTTGGCGCTGCACCTGTACCACCACGGAAACCATCTATAGCAATTATATCTGCTCCGCTTCTTGCAATGCCACTTGCTATAGCTGCAATATTATGTACAGTAGCAACTTTAACTATTATTGGTTTCTTATACTTTGTTGCTTCTTTTAAAGAGTAAACAAGTTGCCTTAAATCTTCTATAGAATAGATGTCGTGATGAGGAGCGGGAGAGATTGCATCGCTGCCTTCAGGTATCATACGAGTTCTGGATACATCACCGACAATCTTTGTTCCTGGTAAGTGTCCACCTATACCTGGTTTAGCTCCTTGACCCATTTTAATTTCGATGGCTTTCCCAGCTTCTAAATATTTTTCATGAACTCCAAAACGTCCTGATGCCACTTGCACTATGGTGTTGTCTCCATATACATAAAAATCTTCATGTAGTCCACCTTCACCAGTATTGTATAAGATGCCTAGTTTACTTGCTGCCATAGCAAGACTCTTATGTGTGTTGTAGCTTACTGAACCATAACTCATAGCTGCAAACATAACAGGTATAGATAATTCTAGTTGTGGTGTAAGATTATTTATTATCTCACCATTCTCGTCTCGCTTTATTGATGATGGTTTCTTGCCTAGAAATACTTTTGTCTCCATTGGCTCGCGGAGAGGGTCGATTGATGGATTAGTGACTTGTGATGCATTTATTAATATTCTATCAAAGTACACTGGTAGTTTATTTGGATTTCCCATAGAAGAGAGTAAAACTCCGCCACTATTTGCTTGCTTATATATTTCTTTTATAGTTTGTTCGCTCCAATTTGCATTTTCACGGAATGAGCAATCACTCTTTACTATCTTAAGTGCATGAGTAGGACAAAATGAAACGCAACGTTGACAGTTTACGCATTTACTTTCATCTGCAAGCATAATTTTTTTATCATTATCAAAGTAATGTACGCCATTAGCACATTGCTTTTCACATGCTCTACAATTAGTGCATCTATTTTGGTTTCTCACAACCTCAAATTCAGAATAAATATAATCTATACTCATTAGTATTTACCTTCTTTTACTTTTATTATCACGGGTTCACCACCCATTGGAGAATAAATATTCTCTGCATTTATATCCATAGTTCTTATTGCCGCCTCTTCACTTGCTATAAATACTTTGTCATCTTTTTCGCCTACTACCATTGAACGAAGTTTAAGTCTATCGTTAAGTGCCATAAGTCCGCCATTAAATCCCAAGATGATTGAGAAAGGACCTGTTATTAGGAGACTTGGAAATACCATACGCAAGTACTTAAGTTTTTCTCGTTCTTTCTCCGGTTTGTTTTTAATTGTTTTCCAAAATGGTGCTGCGATGACTGATGCAGTTTCTTCAAATGATAATCCCTGTCTTCGTACGAGATAATCAGCGATGTAAGTTATAACTTCGGTGTCAGTTTGCAATGTACATTTATATCCAAACATTTCTATAAATCTGCGGTTAGCGTCATATGATGAAATGTCTCCGTTATGCACTATTGTATAATCTAGTAATCCAAATGGATGAGCTCCACCCCACCAGCCTGGAGTATTTGTTGGGTACCTACCATGGGCGGTCCATGCATAACCTTCATACTCATCAAGCTTATAATATTTTCCTACATCTTCTGGAAAGCCACCTGCTTTAAATGCACCCATATTTTTACCGCTTGAAAAAACATATGCACCATTTACCTCTGTATTAATCTTCATTACAACTCTAACCACAAATTCCTTTTCATCAAGTTGCAATGACTTAAGAAGTGATGCGAAAGGTAAAACAAAATATCTCATAATTATAGGCTCATCAGTAATCTCAGGAATTTTTCGCGTCGGAATAATCTCTGCCTTCGTAATCTCGAAATTATCTTTAAGTATTCTTTCGCATTCCTCTATGCGATATTTGTCATTAAAGAAAATATGTAAAGCATATTCATCTTTATGATCTGGGTAAATGCCATAAGCAGCAAAACCACCACCTAGGCCATTACTACGATCATGCATTGGTATCATACTTTCTATAATTTTTTCACCAGTCATTTTGTTTCCATATCTTGATATAACTGCTGAGATAGCACAGCCAGATGGAATTCTAACCTCGCCTTCTTTATACATAGTTCACTCCTAACTTATAATGTGGGCTCCTAAAGTTCGACCCTATGCTAAACGGTGATATCCGCCCTACATATTAATCAGTATTTCGAATAAACAAAAAGGCGCCATCACAGATACTCTGTAATGAACGCCTTTGCTCATTTAATATTAATTATGTGATTATTCTACTCTTTCATAATATGTTTGTCAATAATCACCAAGCAGACTTTGTAGAAAAGTTATATACTATATGAATAATTATTTAATTAGTTTTTATTTTTATTGACATGCATTGTACTAAGTTATATAATCAAATTACAAATTTTAAAAAAGGCAACGGCGTCTTTTAAGTTTTTTACTTAAAAGGCGCCTTTTTGTTTTTTGAAAAAATAGGTTTAATCATTTATACAATTAGTTAATTAAAGGAGAAAAATTATGGAAAAAGTAACAGAGATTTTTGGAAGTAAGGTATTTGATGATAGAATTATGAAGGCAAGATTATCTTCAGAGGTTTATCAATCACTTAAAAAGACAATAGATGAAGGGACAGAATTAGACTTATCAGTTGCTAATGCTGTTGCTGATGCTATGAAAGAGTGGGCAGTTGAAAATGGTGCAACACATTTCACTCATTGGTTCCAACCACTCACTGGTATAACTGCTGAAAAGCATGACAGTTTCATTTCTCCTGCACCAGATGGAAGAGTCATAATGGAATTTTCTGGTAAAGAATTAATAAAAGGAGAGCCAGATGCTTCAAGTTTTCCATCAGGTGGTATACGTGCTACATTTGAAGCAAGAGGATACACTATGTGGGACCCAACTTCTTATGCATTTATAAAAGATAAAAGCCTTTGTATCCCAACTGCATTTTGTTCATATAGCGGTGAAGCGCTCGACAAGAAGACTCCACTCCTTCGTTCTATGGAAGCTTTAAATAAGCAGGCGCTGCGTATATTAAAACTTTTTGGAAATACTGATGTGAAGAGAGTAAATACTTCAGTTGGACCAGAACAAGAATATTTCCTTGTTGATAAAGCAATGTTTGATAAAAGAAAAGATCTTATATATACAGGCAGGACACTTTTTGGTGCAAAGCCACCTAAGGGTCAAGAGATGGAAGATCATTATTTCGGAGTTATTAATCCAAGAGTTGCAGCATTTATGTCAGAATTGAATGAAGAGTTATGGAAACTCGGAATACTTGCTAAGACGGAGCATAATGAAGTTGCACCTGCTCAACATGAACTTGCGCCTATTTACGCAACTACAAATATTGCGACTGACCATAACCAACTTACTATGGAAATAATGCAAAAGGTAGCACTAAAGCATGGACTTTGTTGTCTCTTGCATGAAAAACCATTTGCATATGTAAACGGTAGTGGCAAGCATAATAACTGGTCTATGGCCACTGACACAGGAGTAAATCTTTTATCACCAGGTGAAACTCCAAGTGAAAATGCACAATTTTTGTTATTCCTCTGTGCAGTTATAAAAGCTGTAGATGATTATCAAGATTTACTTAGAATTGCAGTAGCAACAGCAAGTAATGACCATCGCTTAGGTGCAAATGAGGCACCACCAGCAATAGTTTCTATTTTCTTAGGTGATGAACTTACAGCAATTTTAGAAGCTATAGAACAGGATAAACCTTATGAAGGAACAGAAAAAACTACTATCAAATTAGGTGTCAATGTGTTGCCTAAGTTTCCTCGTGACACTACTGATAGAAATAGAACTTCGCCATTTGCATTTACAGGAAATAAGTTTGAGTTTAGAATGCTTGGTTCTTCAAATAGTATTTCTTGTGCAAACATAATGTTAAACAGCGCCGTAGCAGAGAGTCTTAAAATCTATGCTGACAGATTGGAAGGCGCAAAGGATTTTGAAACCACATTACACGAGATGATTAAGAAAACTATAAAAGACCACAAGAGAGTTTTATTCAATGGCAATGGCTATGATGAATCATGGGAAAGAGAGGCAGAAAAGCGAGGACTTCTCAATTACAAAACTACACCAGATTGTATGCCTCATAGTATTGATGAAAAAAATGTGAAAATGCTTACATCTCACAAAGTATTTACTGAGACTGAATTAAAATCTCGTTGTGAGATCATGCTCGACAACTATTGTAAGACAGTAATTATAGAAGCAAGTACAATGGCTGATATGTCAAAAAGAGAAATACTTCCTGCGGTAGAAGCCTATATTGGTGAGTTATCAGAAATCGCAAAGAATAAAGTTAAAGCATTTGGCAGTGCAAATGTTGATTATGAAAAATCAATTGTAGAAAAACTTTCTTTATTATGTACAAAGATGATGCTAAAAACGAATGAACTAGAAAAAGAACTTAGTGCAATAAAATCAATTGGCGATATTGTAAAAGAAAGTTATGAAATACGCGATAAACTTATCCCACTCATGGGAGAGTTAAGAAAAGTAGCAGATGAGGCAGAAACGATGACTGCATCAAAATATTGGCCATTCCCTACTTATGGAGATTTACTTTTTGGAGTAAAATAATTAAGGAGTAAAGAATATGTGTTCTATAATGGGTTATATTAAAGGAGATAGAAATAGAAGTGCATTTGAAGAAGGTTTCTTCAAATCAAAAATGAGAGGTCCGGATGATACTAAGATTATTTCAGTAAATGATGACTTATTAGGTTTTCATAGACTTTCAATCATGGATCTAAACAGCAGTGGCATGCAACCATTTGAGTATAATGGTTCATATGTGATTTGCAATGGAGAAATATATGGGTTTAAAAGTATAAAGGAAGAGTTACTCAAAAAAGGATATAAGTTTGAAAGTGATTCTGATTGTGAAATACTATTGCCTATGTATTTTGAATATGGCACTAAGATGTTTGCAATGCTTGATGCTGAATATGCATTGGTCATATATGATAAGGCAAATGATAAATTTGTAGCAGCAAGAGATCCTATAGGTATAAGACCATTATTCTATGGATATGATGGGGATGGGAATATTGTATTTGCAAGTGAAGCAATAAACTTAGTAAATATTTGCAAAGAGGTAATGCCATTTCCACCTGGACATTATTATGATGGTGGAAAGTTTATAGAATACAATAACATATCAATACCAAAATGTAAAAATGATGACAATTTAGAATTAGTTTGCAAAAACATTAGGGAAAAATTAATTAAAGGTGTTGAAAAGAGATTGGTTGCTGATGCAAAAGTTGGATTTTTATTATCAGGAGGTCTTGATTCTTCACTTGTGTGTGCTATAGCGTCAAAGGTTTCAAATACTCCAATCAAGACATTTTCAATTGGTATGGATATAGATGCTATAGATTTGAAGTATGCAAGAGAGGTTGCAGATTACATAGGAAGTGAACATACTGAAGTTATAATAACTCGTGATGATGTCATTAATAATTTGGAAAAAGTAATTTCTATTCTTGGCACATATGATATAACTACAATTAGAGCATCAATGGGAATGTATCTTGTATGTAAAGCGATACATGAGAAAACCGATATAAGGGTATTACTCACTGGTGAAATATCTGATGAATTATTTGGATATAAGTATACTGATTTTGCACCAAATGCTGATGAGTTTCAAAAGGAATCTGAAAAGAGAATTAGAGAGTTACATATGTATGATGTATTAAGAGCAGATAGATGTATATCAGAAAATTCACTTGAAGCAAGGGTGCCATTTGGAGATATAGATTTTGTTGAATATGTAATGAGTGTCAATCCAGAACTCAAAATGAATAAATATGGCAAGGGAAAATATTTACTTAGGCATGCATTTGAAGGAGATTATTTGCCTGAAAGTATTTTGCAACGTGAGAAAGCAGCATTTTCAGATGCAGTAGGTCATTCTATGGTTGATGATATAAAAGAATATGCGGAAAAATATTATAGTGACGAAGAGTTTAAGGTTAAGAAAGAGAAATATACATTTGGAAAGCCTTGGACAAAGGAGTCATTACTCTATAGAGAAATATTTGAAAAATATTATGGTGACAATGCTAAGATGATAGTTGACTTTTGGATGCCAAATAAGAGTTGGGAAGGCTGTAATGTTGACGACCCTTCTGCGAGAGTGCTAAGTAATTATGGCGCAAGTGGAGAATAAATAAATATGGAAAAAATTAAGTTTACAAAAATGAATGGCTTAGGAAATGATTTTGTTATTCTTGACTATGAGGAATATGAAAAGACAGGTATGGCACCTGATGCATTGGCTCTTAAACTTTGCAATAGAAATTTTGGTATAGGCGCAGATGGACTTATAATTGTTAATAGGGAAACTAAAGATGCTGACATTTCTTGGATCTTTTATAATTCTGACGGATCTGTGGCAGAAATGTGTGGTAATGGTATAAGGTGTTTTGCAAGATATGTTTATGATAAAAAAATTATAGATAAAAAGGAATTTACAGTAGAAACAAAAGATGGAATTAAAGTTGTAAAATTAGTTTCGGATGATGAGATTCAAGTAAATATGGGAATGCCAATACTTGATCCAAGTAAAATTCCATTTAATAACGGAACAAATAATTATACATACCATACTGATGATGGGAAAGCATTTGATATGTATGCAGTGAGTATGGGTAACCCTCATTGCATAATATTTGTAAAAGAGGATAGTAAATATTTAGCGTTAAAATATGGACCCATTATGGAAAAAGATAAATTATTCCCTAAAAAAACAAATGCAGAGTTTGTAGAAATACTGTCAAGAAACGAAGTCGTTTTGAATGTGTGGGAGAGAGGTTGTGGTATAACTCTTGCATGTGGCACAGGCTCATGTGCGACAGTAGTAGCAGGGATATTAAATGGACATTTAGATAATAGTGTAAAAGTGAAATTGCCAGGTGGTGAGCTAAAAATTGAATGGGAAGGCAGTAATGATGATTTGAATAAAAATGTATTTATGACGGGAAGAGTAGATTATTCGTTCACAGGGGAAATTTATATATAGGGCTAGAAAGCTTAGCCTGTATTATAGGCGCGAGTTACACGAGCGCAAAGGAATAAGATTATGAAATTGAATGAGAATTATAAAAAATTAAATGAGAGTTATTTATTTTCTACTATATCAAAGAAAATAAGTGAGTTTACTGATGCTAATCCTAATGTAGAAGTTATAAGACTTGGTATAGGAGATGTTACTTTGCCACTTTGCAGTGCGGTAATAACTGCTATGCATGAAGCTGTAGATGAG
>OMRR01000104.1 GCA_900313535.1 uncultured Eubacteriales bacterium | reverse complement strand
CTCGTATTTGCCAATCCCCATGGCTTTTCGCAGCTTATTACGTCTTTCTTCGGCTCTTAGTGCCTAGGCATTCACCCTACGCTCTTAACACTTAAATTATTCGCTCAGATTTAAGTTTCTCTCTTTATAAAGTTTATTAAACTCTACAAACCGGTAAAATTAAATTAAAAATTTAATTCTTAACCTCAATGTCTTTTCATTTCTGAAAAAACTTTCTCTCGTATTCAGTTGTCATGGTACAAAAAACAATATTGTCTTTCCTATCAAGTCTATATAACCCTATTTTAAGCATAAAAATAGAGCCTAATTATAATATCACAAAGCTCTAGTTTTGTCAACACTTTTCTATAAATTATTGTCAGTTAATTGCACTAATACTATAGATACAAAGGCTATGATTATACCTATAATCTGTACCAAATTTAGGTATTGCCCCAAAATAATCCATCCAAATATTGCCGCAAATATGCCTTCTAAACTCATTATTAAAGTTGCTATTATTGGTTCACAGTATTTTTGCCCCACAACTTGCAATGTATAAGCTACACCAGATGCCAAAATTCCAGAATAAAGTATACTTGGAACCGCACTTTTAAGTTTTATAACATTAAATGTATCTTCTTTAAATACAAGTGATAATAAAAACCCAAGTACCATTACAACAAAAAATCTAAAAAATGAAAATTTTAATGGATCAATTTTTGAAATATATTTTGGAACCTGTAATATAGTAATTGAATATAAAATTGTTGATGCAAATACCCATACATCTCCTGCATTAATTCCAGATAATGAATTAATACTAAGCATCATTATTCCAAACATTGCAGTAAGTATAAAAATCCAAGTAATGGGACGAATTTTTTTCTTATTTACAATCATCATAAGAATTGGCACCATTATAACTTCAGTTGATGCTATAAGACCTGACTTTGCAGTGTCAGTAATTTCTACGCCTATTTGTTGAGTAATGAGTGCAGAAAACAAAACAACACCACACCAACATGAACCAAGTATTGTATCAATCACATTTTCATCTTTTCTAAAAAATGTAAATGAATTATGCTCTTTTACATTGTTATATAAAATTATTATTGCTATAGTTATACAACCAAATATTCCTCTAAATCCACTAAATGCAAACGACCCAATTATTATCCCACCAAACATTTGTGAAATAAAAGAACCGCCCCAGATGATGGCGGTTATCAATAAGTATATTATACCTTTAATCTTATTACTTATCATTATTCAAGTTGGTTGTTTTTAAGTTCTTCAATTTCAAGTTCATTATTCATAGTCTCATCAACTTCTGGCTCATTAGGTTTGTATTGTCCTTTAATTTGCACACCACTCATTATATGAAAGTCATGAGTGTAAATCATATCAGACACTCTAACACATCTCAAACCTTTTTCATTGTATATAAAATCTAATATTTCTGGTAAGGCTTCTGGTGTATAAGTTGCTCCATTGTGAAATAAAATAATTGATCCGCCATGCACATGTTCACTTTCAAGTATTCTAGCAAGCAACTTTTCTTTGCCGAGATTTTTCCAATCTATCGAATCATAAGTCCACTGTATAGGGTAATATCCCATATTTTTTATAAGAGTCACGGTCCTTGGAGAATATGACCCAAATGGAAATCTAAAAAGGCACATCTCTATACCTACAAGATTAACTATATAGTTATGAGCTTTCATTATCTCTTTAACTACTGTTGTGTCTCTTTCTTTATTTAGATCTGGGTGTGTAGTAGAGTGATTTCCAATCTCATGTCCTCTTCTAATAATTTCTTTAATCTGATCTGGATTCTTAACCATAAACTCATAAGTCATGAAAAATGTTGCTTTAGCATTATATTTATCAAGTTCATCCAATATCCGATAAGTATATTTATTAATATATGCACTATCAAAAGTTAGGCACATCATATTTTGATACTTTGGATCTTCTTTTGATAAATCCACACTAAATATAGGCGCATCATCACTTACCTTTCCAAAAACACAATCACTTGATGGGTGATAAGTTGGTTGGGTATACATAGTTGGTAGATTATATACCTCTGGCAATTTTACAGATTCATATGCCTTAGACACTTCTTCTAAGTACTTTTTAGTTGCTTCTTCTAAGTCAACCTCAGTGCTTTCATTTATCATTGAGCTTTCAAAACTACTATCATTATGCACAGACACAGGCGAACTAGTTTCACTGATATTCGCAGAATTCGAAATTATAACATTTGAAGCCAAGCAAATATTTAAAATCAAAACAATAAATAATAACGACAATGTTATAAAGACTGTATTTTTTAAATTTTTTATAGATGATTTCATGCTTCAATTATATCATATTTACATAAAAAATGATATAATAATATTATGAAACGAATTATGATTAAAATTGCATATGATGGTACTAACTATAATGGATGGCAAACTGGTGGTACAAATATAGGAATTGAAGATATAATTAATGCCAAGATTTCTAAGGCTACGAATGAAAATATAAAAGTAATTGGCACAAGTCGTACAGACAGTGGCGTTCACGCTAACTGCAATTATGCAGTATTTGATACCGAATCAGACATCAAAGCAGATAAATATACCTATGTATTAAATAATTTACTTCCAAATGATATTTCAATACTAAAATCTTTTGAAGTAAAACCAGATTTTCACCCAAGAAAACACTCTGCAAAAAAAACATATATCTATCGCATTCACAATTCAAAAATTAGGAATCCAATCAAAGAACATTTTGCTCATCATGTATATTATGATATTGACATAGATAAAATGATAAGTGCATCTAAATACCTGATAGGAAAACATGATTTCAAAAGCTTCATTAATCCAGAATCTCAAATTTTACAATATGCCATATCGCAAAAGTACGATACAAGTGATATTACTACCAAAGAAATATATAGTATAGATATAGATAAGCTTGATGATATAATAAGCATAAAAATATGTGGAAATGGTTTCTTATATCATATGGTTAGAATAATTTGTGGAACACTTTTAAAGATAGGTATGAAAATGTGGGAGCCTGATTCTATAATTGAAATTTTAGAAAAGAAAGATAGAAAGTATGCAGGCTTTACACTTCCTGCTAAAGGATTAACTCTAGAAAATATAGAATTTGTGCCTTGCGACTTTATAATATAATCAAAATTATAAAATAAAAAATCAGGGATATATTTCCCTGATTTTTATTTATCTTATATTTAAAATCTAACCTAATATCATAGCATCTGATGGAGCATCTTTTGTTTGGTTGAATTTTTTTAGCAAGTCTTCAACAGTTAAGTTCTTTTTTTCTTTACCACTGACATCAAAGATTATCTTTCCTTGGTCCATCATAACTAATCTATTGCCATATGCTAGAGCATCTCTCATATTGTGTGTAATCATAAGTGTAGTAATTTTTGATGACTCAATAATCTCATTTGTAAGATTTAACACTAGACTTGCAGTCTTTGGATCAAGTGCAGCTGTGTGCTCATCTAACATTAACAAATCTGGTTTCTTAAGTGTAGACATAAGTAATGTAAGTGCCTGTCTTTGTCCACCAGAAAGTAACTTAACTTTTGTCTTCATTCTTGTCTCAAGTCCAAGCCCAAGTTTAGTTAATTGATCTGTAAAAAACTTATTATTTTTATTGTCAATCATCCACCTAAATGCACTTCTCTTTTCGCCTCTCTTCATAGCAAGTGCAAGGTTTTCACTTATCCACATATCGGATGCTGTACCAAGCATTGGGTCTTGAAAAACTCTACCAATATACTTTGCTCTCTTATGCTCTGGATATTTTGTAATATCTACATTGTTAATCTCAATAGTACCATAATCCGGGATTATTGTACCAGATATTACATTTTGAAGTGTTGACTTTCCTGCACCATTTCCACCGATTACAGTTACAAAGTCACCATCATTCAATACTAAATTTATATTATCAAGTGCTCTCTTTTCATTAATTGTACCGACATTGAAAGTTTTGTAAATGTTTTTTAACTTAAGCATTATCTCCACCTCCAATTTCAGTTACATTTCTTTTTTCTATAGCTTCTTTATAATCTTGGTCATAGGCCTTACTTTGGTTCATTTCATTTAAGCTATTTCGTTTGCCAATCTTTCTAATATTCATATTCTCTTTAAATATAGGCATTGCAAGAGCTATAACAACTATAATTGCCGACAATAATTGCATATCATTAGCATCAAGTCCAAGATTTATAACTACAGACCTTATGATAAAGAAAACTATACATCCAAATACGCTTGATGCAAGTTTTATACCAAAATTAGAAAACTTCCTAAAGAAAACTTCTCCTATAACTATAGATGCAAGACCATAAACTATAGCACCTTTACCCATACCAACATCAGCATATTTATTCATTTGCACAAGCATAGCACCAGACAATGCAATAAGCATATTTGATAAAATTATTCCAAATAATTTAATGCTATCAGTATTTACACCAAGAGCTCTAATCATTTTTTCGTTGTTACCAGTGGCTCTAATTGATGCACCAAATTCAGTGCCAAGCAAGAAATACAATAATAAAATACATGCAAGTGATACTATGATACCAAGAATCATTCCTGATCTGGTATGTGGTATAGTTATGTTAAATATTTTATTAATTAATTTTGAAATTGCAGTTATATTTGTGTCTATTTTCCCAATACTTACATTTGCTTTTCCATGTAGTATCCTTAGGTTAATTGAATATAAACCTAACTGAGTTAATATACCTGCAAGAATAGCTGGAATTTTAAACTTAGTATGCAATATACCAGTAACAAATCCACATAGTCCACCAGCAAGCATAGCTAACAATAGACACAATGTTGTATTCATTCCCGAAAGTATTGTTACAGCAAATACAGCACCGCCAGTTGCGAAACTGCCATCAACGGTCAGATCTGATACATTCAAAATTTTATATGTAATGTAGACACCAAGTACCATTACACCCCATATAAAACCTTGTCCAACTGCTCCAAGTAATGAATTTACATTAATATAACTTAATACAAGTTCAAAAGGTGAAGCCATTATTTAACCTCTAAACCAAGTAATTTTGCAGTTTCTTGATTAACTTTTCTCTCACAAGATGATGAATCAAGATATCTTACAGGTATGTCACCTGGCTTTATGCCATCGATAAGAATGTTCTCTGCAATTTGTCCTGCAAGTTTTCCTAAACTATAATAATTGATTCCATAAGTTGCAAGACCACCTTTATCTACCATACCCTCTTCACCAACGATAGTAGGGATTTTATTCTCGTTACAGATTGTAGCAACTGTATCAAAACCAGCTGATAAAGTATTGTCAGTTGGTACATAAATTACATCTACTTTTCCTATCATTGATTCTACTACAGTTTGAATATCATTAGAGTTTACAACTGTATACTCTTTTGCATTTAATCCTCTTCTACTTGCAGCTGCAATTGCCATGTCTGATTGAATCTTTGAGTTTGCTTCTGCAGAACAATAAAGTATACCAACATTTCTTGCAGCTGGTAATAACTCAACTAATAAATCAAATTGTGCTTCAACAGGAGTTAAGTCTGATGCTGCTGTAAGCATTCCTCTTGGATTATCATTTGACTCGCAAAGTCCAGAACCTGCTGGGTCAGTAACTGCAGATGCAACGATTGGAGTATTCTCAAGATGTGCAACTATACTTTGTGCTGCTGGAGTTGCTATTGCATAACAAAGGTCAAGATTATCATTAGCAAATTTCTCTGCTATACTCTCACATGCTGATTGCTCACCAGATGCATTTTGATAATCAATAGCTACACTTATACCTTTTTCATTTAAATAATCAACAAATCCACTATAACTTTGATCAAGTGCTGAATGTTGAACTAATTGAAGTACACCAATTTTATAAGTCTTAGCGCTAGAGTTTGAAGATGATGTTGCTGGTGCAGCACTCTTTCCGCAAGCTACAAGACTAAATACTAAAAGTAAAGAAAGTAATAAGCTAAAAATTCTTTTTAATGTTTTCATGAAAATAAGCCTCCTAAATATATTTAAAAATAATTTTATTTACCTTAATTATAATAACAAATTTTTGTATAATAATTAAAGTTAATTGCAATACTATATTCTATCATATTATGTATTATTATTCAAATTGATTATATGTATAATTCTATCGTATAATATCGTGCTAATTATGCCTACAAAGGCCCCAGTAAATATACCAATAATCACATAAATAGGTATCATCCTAAGTATATTGGCATTTTTCATTATTAGCGATAAGGCTAATATTTGCCCAATATTATGTGAAACCCCTCCAAAAATGCTTGTCCCGATAATAGAAAAATTATATAACTTTATCATTAAGCACATGACTATAAAGCTTAGTATAAAGCCAGATACAGATAGCAAAAACCTAACAAAATTGTTAAAAAGCACAGCTATTATTATGATTCTAAATACATTTATAAGTAATGCACTTTTAACATCTAAAACCTTCAATGCCAATATAGTAATAATGTTTGCTAGGCCTATCTTTACACCCAAAAGTCCTATATTTAATGGCAGAATTGCTTCAATATATGACAAAATGAGAGAAATAGTTGCAAAGCATATAGTTAAAGTAAATCTATAATTTTTGAATTTTTCATTTGACATTATTTGCAATATGTGATAAATTATACATAATTATCTATTTGTGTTTTTTTGTGGAGGAACAATGAAAGGTACTGTAAAGTGGTTCAACAAACAAAAAGGTTATGGCTTCATCAATGATGAATCTGGAAAAGATGTAT
>OMRR01000005.1 GCA_900313535.1 uncultured Eubacteriales bacterium | reverse complement strand
GATTACTATTTCTGGGTTAGTCTCGCGCTTGAATAAAAGTGTTGCATATTCTTTACCTACATAGAGAGATACGTTGCTTCCTGTGCCAGACTTATAAATACGTTTATTAAGTGCTATACTTCCCTCACTCTGTACAAATATATCCTCTGGACTTGTCATTACCTTACCATTATCATGGTTGTCATAATTTTTTATATTGTCTTTATTCCAGTATCTAAATATCTCTACATCATCTGCTCCTACACCATCTACACTTATAGTTGAAGTTGATGATATCTTATAACCATCGATTACCTCTATAATTCCACCTCTTACAATTACTGATGCTGTACCAGCATTGTTATTGTGGTTGTTATAGATTTCTACATTTCCACCAACTTTAAGTACACTACCAAGTCCCAAATCAATTGCTTGATAATTACTTGGAAGATTATTTCCTACTATACTTGTAGTTCCAACAAGTGCCAATGTACCATTTGCTACACTAAATAACCTATCTTCTTTATTGCTTATAGTTAAGTTACTTATAGTTGCGTTTCCACTTACTTCTACTAATACATTAAACTCATTGTCATGGATATTGAACTTGTCTTCTATCTTTCCATCAAAGCTATCACTTATTCTCATTAATGCATTTACTGCATTTTCACTTATGTTGCTATCCTCTAAGCTTATAGTACCCTTGCCACTAATATCAAATAAGCTACCATCAGATGTATTATCTAATACCTCAAGTCTATTAATATATAAGTTATCATCAGTTAATTTAATCTTTGCCAACAATGCATTTGTTCCGCTAAGATCATTATCTACAAAACTTATACTTGCTACATAAAGTCTACTATCTTTTGTGTCAAATTCTACAAATGCATGATTTGAAGTATTCTCATTTGCTATTACATTAACATTCTCAAATAATACTTCAGCATTTGTTGCTACTTTGATTATGCTTTGGTCTATAGTGCTATCAAAACTCATAGTTGCTATATTTACATTGAATAATCTTAATGTACCCTTTACTTCTATCATGCTATCTGATATTACTGCTGCTGTGTTAGCGCTTTGACTTATAGCACCATGATCTTGACAATTAGTAATTGTTATGTCTTTATCTTCTACTATGCTTAAGAATCTTAATCCCTTATCAATCTTTAAGTTGTGTCCATTTAGACATATAATTGATCCTGTAGCCAAATCAAGTTCATGTGTTACTACTATATCTTTATCAAGTACTATATATGTACCATTAGACTTATCAAGTGCATTTTCATTATCAGCTACATTGAATATAATGAAGTCATCATGTCTTGATCCATCCATATGAGCTTCTGAATCTGTAGCTTCTTTTCCACAACCTGTATGGATATGGTCTACAAAGTAAATTACTTTATCACTTGTCACATTTACTGCATGTTTTTCTTTACCAAATGTCCAAGTTTCTGTTCCACTCTCATCTGTCAATTTTGGTGCTACCCATGTCTGCATACCAATTGGTAAATCTTTAAGCACTACATCATCAACAAATGTATTCTTTCCAGTTGCTACATACTGAGTTGCCACTGCCACAGCGTCACTCTTTCTTCTCTTAAACAATAATGTATTGAACTCATGACCTATTTTAAGTTCTACTTCACTATATGTTCCACTCTTATAAATCTTCTTAGTTGTGTCATCGGCTGCGTTGTCGACTATGAATATTTCTTCTGGCAAGTATGCTGCCTTTCCATCTGGTATCTGGTTAAAGCTTGCTATACTATATTCATTCCAATATCTAAAGAATGTTTGATCTGTATTTCCACCACTTACATGTATCTCAGAATTAGATGATATTGGACAAGTTATATCTCCAAGGTAAATAGTACTATTGGTAGCAAGTAAGTTAAGTTCCTTACTATCTATAGGATTGATGTTATCTTTGATTACTATATCACCACCAAGATATACATTTGCATCACGTGCTAATACCACGCCTGCTTCACTTACTTCGTTGTCCTCTATATCAACATTTCTAAAGTAGTATTCACCCTTATTGCTTGCAGTGCCATACAAGTCAAATAATCCATGTGAATTATTACTGCTTACATCATTAATCTTAATGTTGTTAAATACTACCTTGCTTGATGATGCTACAAATATACCACTTGCATTTTCTATGTTTGCAATTGATACTGATGAAATCGTAGTTTCTCTTTCTTTTACATTATCGATTCTGATTTCTGGTACATTAATATTTGTTATACCATCACCACTTATAATAAACTCACCATCTTCTACTACAAGTTTTGCATCTTTGAAGTAAATTGTTCTTGCTAATCCATCAGCGTCTATATGGTTATTTCCAAACGCATAATTCTTTGCTTCTTTTGGAATGATGAGTGTTGCATTATCAAGTACTACTGCACCTACATTATGTGAGTAGTTCTCTGATATGGTTGCTCTATCTGATAAATAAAGTTTTGAGTTAGGTCCGGCATATATAGCACCACCATAACTGTTGTTATTTAGTGTAGAGTTGCTACTAATCATTATGTAAGTTGGAAGTGCAAAGTCAGCTTTCTCATTTATATAAATACCACTACCATTTTCAGATGCAATATTGTTCTCTATAGTCACTAACTCATTTGAAACTAACTTACCTTTCTCATCCACGAATATTGCTCCACCTCTATTACCAATGTTGTCTCTGATTATTATATTATTACTTGCCACTAATTTAGCATTCAAATATATAGGAGCGCCAGTGTTTGCAGTATTATTTACTACTTCAATCTCCGCTCTTGCAAGTAATTCTTTATTAATTGTTATAGCAGAACCGTTGTTTGCAATGTTTCCATCAAAGTAAAGTTTGCCAATGTTCCTTGCATTGCCATCAAGTACAAGGGCACCTGCTACATCAGCACTTACTTCATTTCGTACAAAACTAATAGTTGATAACTCTATAGTTCCTGTGCCATCAATATAAAGTATTGCTTTTACTGCTTTGTTATTTATGAATGAAACGCTTGCAAATTCTACATTGTTATTAGCAGCAAATGTAAATAATGTTGATTTCTCTAAATCGTTGCTTGCTATTATTTCATTATTCTCAAATGTAGTATCGACAAATCTTAATCTATAATTTCCTGTTCTCGCTACTTCAATCAATGTACTATCTACATCAGCATGCTCAAACTTGATGTTGCTAAAGTTAGACTCTACAAAGTTTACTTTACCATTTTGTCTTACATTCATAAATGTTGAATATGAATCTAAAGTGTTGCTAATTGTTGAAATGTTAATGCCATAGAAGTTTACTGTACCATTTGCAACTATAAATTCATTTCCAAATTCACTTTCACCTGTAGTCTCTGTTATATATCCTTTATGAGGCACACCAAGTGCAACTTCATTACCACAATCACAGAAATTAACTGTGTTGTTGTTTCCAGTCATAGAGAATACTGACTTACCTTTCTTTACTATCAATCTATGACCATTTAGACATATAGTGCTACCTGATGCAAGATTACTTATCTGCCTGCTAAGTACTAGATCATCATAAAGTGCAAGGTATACTGGTTTATTATTACTATTATTAATCTCAGAAATTATGTCATCTTCACTCATTACATATGTGAAATATGCAACCTCATGTGTCTCATTGTCTAAGTGTGCACATGATTCTGAAGCTACTAATCCACATACTCTATGTCTATGTGCAAGTAAGTATACATCCCTTGTATCAAACTCAGCTTTTACATTGTATGTGTTCTTAGCCATCTGCCAATTCTTATTCTTTGTGTAATCATCATCATCTGGTCCGCCCCAAAGCTGATTGCTCTCACTTATATCTTTAAGTATTACCTTGTCCACATAAGTAAGTACGTTTCTTGCCACATACTGAGTTGCGATTATATCTTCGGCTGTATCTCCAAGTCTAAATACCAAAGTTGAATAATCTCTACCAGCATTTAATGTAACTTCACTTTGAGTTCCCTTCTTATAAACTACATAACCAGCATCTACTTCTTCTTTATCAAGTTTAAATATTCTATCGTGCAAATATGCTTCATATACAGAGAAGTTATTAAACTCTGCTATGTACTTATCATTCCAATATCTAAATACTTCCTGCTCTGGTTCTTCCACAGATATTCTTACTACCGAACCTGATGCTATAGCGCTTTCCTTATTCCAGAATCTTGAACTTATATATGCGCCTGATGCTACATATACGTTCCTTGGATTTGCATCAGTTACATTGTTGTTATCAATGTTTACATAGTCACTTAAATAGAGCACACCACCTTTATCTACATATATTATTGGTTCGCCATTATTAACTTCATTTCCTGTGATGGTAGTATGTCCTTTAATTGTTGCCTGTCCGCCATTACCTACATATAACAGTGTCTCATTAAGTCCTGTGACACTATAACTTGCAAGTATTGCATATGTATTTGATCCTGTAGCATAGAATACTGCTCTCATATCATTGTCGTGCATCGTAAAGTCACCATTAAATGCATGTGATCCTTCAAATGCTGTAAGTCTTGCTATACCTATAGTTCTATTATCTGCAAATTCAGCATAATGCATATTAATTGCTGTATCTCTACCAACTACATTGATGAGTTGACTATCTGCTCTATTGTTAATCATTGATACAGTTGAGAGCTCTATACTTCCCTTTGCTTCAGTATAGATATTTGCAATCGCTGCATTATCTCCTCTTACATCATTATTTGCAAAGCTTACGCTTGCTATATTAAGTCTTGCTGTCTTTCCATATACACCGAGTAATGATGTTCTATCAATTATATTATCAGCAAATACTACATTTTCAATATTTACTTTACCCTTTCCAGTGATATATAAGAATGTCTGCTTATCTGTAATGCTCTTGCTTGATAATTCCATATTTTCCACATAGATATTGTAAATATTTAATGTACCATTAGTTACTTCTATGATATCTTTCTTTGCGTCTACATCTGCTACTGCATTTTCCGATCTTGTGACTATACCTTTAGAATTATTGATCTTACAATCAGTAATTGTTATATACTCACCATTAGCTACATTGAGTAATTGTGCACCCTTCTTTACTCTAAGTTCAAAGCCATTCAAACATATAGCTGAACCAGATGCAAATTGATAAGTCTTTGAAATCTCTACATTTGTAGCAAGTGCAAAATACTTCTGCTTACCAGAATCCAAATTCTGCTGTAATCCATCTTCGTCTTTAATCATGACAAAGTTCAATATCTCAGTGTGTGTCTCTCCGTTATAATGTGCTTTAGTGTCTTCAACTTCATTTCCACAAATGGTATGTCTATGGTTATTGATATAAACTACTGTATTTGTTGATATATTGACACTGTATATTCCTTGCTCCATAAACCAAGAAGTTGTTATATCTTCATCATATACTGAAGGAGCTATCCACTCTTGGTTAGTTATATCTCTATCGTGAAGCGTTACTTTATCAACATAAGTTGTTATGTTCTTTGCCACATATTGTGTAGCAAATATTACATCTGAATTCTTATCTTCTCTAAATGAAACTATTGCAAAATTACTTCCTACTTTAAGTTCTACATCTGGGTATTCACCCTCTTTATATAATTCGTATCCTTTTTCTGTCATTGCATTATCAAGTTTAAATATAGCATTAGGTCCAAACATTACTTCTGGACTTACTATATATGATAAGCTTGATATATTACTTTCATTCCAATAACTGAATGCTTTATCATTATCATTTTGAACAGTCAAGTAAATTACCGAATCTGTAGCAAGTCTTTCAGCAAGGTTACCTATTGCTCCGTCTGCATTGTGAATATATAAATTTCGTTCTATACCATCTGAAGTCTTGTTGTTCTTAATTATTACAGTACCACCAAGCACTACCTTACCTTCATCAGCATCAATTGCAGCATTTGTATTAACTATATTGTCAACAGCCTTTACTTTATTAGCAAATCTTACTTCAGAATCTGCATTGTTTGACAAATTGACAAATGCACCAATATTATCATGGTAAGATATAGAACCAGATGCAATGTAAACACTCTTGCTTGGTCCACTTGTTACAATTGCTGCATTATCAACAATGTTATCGTGCATTTCTACGTCGCCATCATTATTGATAGTAGATTTTACAAGTTTAAGTATTGAATCGCTTGCTTTATTTCTATCAAATGATACATTATCTCCGAGTGTCAATGTTGAGTTGCTTGCGATTATTACATCTTTTGCTGTAACATTTGATTTAACCTTTACGTCATCAATCTTTACCTTTCCAATAGTGTCTAAACTAATAATGCTATTAGTTGACTTGTTGTTGATAAATGAAATGCTTGCATATGTTAAATTAGATCCACCAACAACACTAAGTACATTCATAGCTTTATTGTTATCAAAATCAATGTCACTAATTGGATAATTTTGATTTACATTTTCTACATAGAGTACTCCATCTTGTCCATGGTTATTCTTTATAGTCCATCTTGTCTCTATCTCTATCTGAGAATCTTTTGCTGCTATCACACTACCATGTAAAGCATCATTCTCTTCAATTATAGATTTTGTTGAAGCATTTGGTACTACAAGTTTTGCATCTTCAAGATAGATTACGCCACCCTTATCAGCATTATTTTCTTTGATGTTTGCTCTTTCTGGCAATGTAAGTTTAGACTCTTTAATATAGAATACTGCACCTCTTGTCGCTTCATTTCCAGTAGCAAGTATAATGTCATTAAACTCTAATCCATCATTTGCCAAAGTGCTCTTATCTATATAGTATACACTTCCATTAGCTCCTGTATTTCCTAATGCATAGACTGGTCCATTTGCTACAAGTTTTCCATCTACGCCTGTTACATAAACACCTACGCCATTATCATTCTTTAATGTATAGCCATTATTTATATTAGTTACTGCATTATCTACATATAAGATACCGCCAAGTCCTGTAATTGTATTTCCTTCAGCGTAAATATTTTCAACATTAACTACACTACCTGCTCCAGTAGTTGTCTTATTGAACTTAACTATTGCTCTATTTGAAGTTGTATTAATTACTGAAATTGTTGAGTAATATGTGTTATAGCCCTCAGTTAAATTAATTATTCCGTAAATGTCACTATTAATATTTGAGTTCTTTATAGTTACATTTGATATTGTTCCTCTTGCTATAGCATTTGCAGGTCTTATAAGTGGGTTACCTGAAATATTGTTATTAACTGTTATATTGTCAAATGTTAAATTCTCTGCATATAGACGAGAGTTTACACCAGTTTGAATTATTGACTGTAATATTGATGTTTCTGTGAGACTTATAGTTGCAAAACGAACATTAAATAAATTCAAGTCTCCTTGTGCTCTAAACATATCTTCAGCAACACCTGTAGTTACTACTGCACTCTCTGAAATAGCACCTTGAAGTTCTCCATCTTTACAATCACATATAGTCATCTTTCTGCCATTAGCTACAGCAAAGTCTGCACCTTTAGCTATGCTAAGTACATGTCCATTAAGACATATAGCAGATCCATCAAGGAAGTCTAAATTCTTTGTGATGGTTATATCATTTAAGAGTGCCCAAGTCTTTTGTCTTAAACTATTTGCTATATCATCTTCAGTCATTATAAGTGCGAAGTTCACTACTGAGTGAGTTGATTTATCATAGTGTACGCAACTTTCACTTGCGATAGTTCCACAGAGTTTATGTTTGTGGCTTGCAAGATATACTATAGTGTCTTTACTTATCTTTGCACTGAATCTCTTTGTATCATCTCTGCCCCAATACCACTCTGTCTCTACATCTTCATTTTCAAGTGATGGTCCACCCCAGATTTGAGTTTCAATCTTTACATCTTTTTCAGGTAAAATGACTCTATCAACAAATGTTTCTACTCTATTTGCTACATACTGAGTTGCTATTACTAAATTAGTAGCATCTTTCTTAAATAACAACCTACTATAATCATATCCCCATCTAAGTGATACTCTTTCGTAAGTTCCATATTTATAAACTGCTGCCTCAGCATCCTCTGTCACATATGGTGTATCTGTTATGAATATCTCTTGAACCTCATAATGCATCTTCTCATTAAATCTTGCTATGTAGTCTTCATTCCAATATTCAAATACTTTTACATCATTAGCAAGTGCAGAAATACTAATTACTGAACCACTTGCTATCTTATGTCCTGCTATTCCTCTCATCACATAAGAATCTGATGCTCTTGAGAATACTAAGTTATATCCTCTACTTCCATTGTAATTGTTATCATTTATAGTTATATAATCACCAAGATTAATTGTTCCCTTGTCTACAAATATAGTACCATGGTTAGTATTGCCATTATTTGTTATAGATGTCGTGCCAATCATTGTGAGTACTGAATCAGAACTTATTAATGTAATTACCGATCCAGCATTTGTTACTGCAGCATTTTCTCTTGCCTCAAAGTAATCATTTATGTCTACATTACCACTTATTGACAATACACCTCTGCCTCTACCTTCATTTCTAATAAAGCTATTTGATGCCTTAAATACTACCTTTGAATCTTCACCTACATATACTATAGAACCATTATTTGATGTATTTCCTTCCAATAATAATTGTTCAAATGTAGTACTACTATATCTATCAAATGCTATACCTTCTTCAGTAAATTCATTTCCTTGTAGAGTTAAATTCTTAATGCTTGTATTTGCTGCATTTGCATTTCCAAGATACATACCATATCTCATGCTATTTGACTCAAATATAGTATCTATTATCTTATAGGATGCACTGCTTCCACTTGCAACTATTCCTGTATCAATATTTTCATTGTTAGTAAATATTACTCTCTCTATAGTTACTTCTCTTGTTCCTGCATGATAAATACCAGAGACATTGCTACCTCTGTTTTGAGTAATATATATATCTTTAATTTCTACTTCTTTATTTCCTGCAATATGTACAATACTACCATTCTTTGTAAATCCATTAAATGTAACTTCTGAAATGCTAGCCAAGCCCTTAGTGTAAATAGCAGCACCTTCATGTTCTTCTGCCTTACTATTACTAAATGTTGCCATCTTCACTACTAACTTCGAATCATCGTTTGCATAGATACTTGCGCCACGATTAGAAATATTTTCATTAAATACTATTTGTGTATTATCATTTCCTATATCAAGTGTACCTCTATTTACATAGAACACACCTGCATCGCCATATGCAGCTTTATTTCTCTCAAATCTTGCCTCATTAATTACTGAAACATTTGCATTATCGCCATCTACACTATAGATTACACCTTCATTAGCATTTGGATTAGCGTTGTCATTTACATTGGTATTATCTACGTATTCACCACCAGTTATTACAGTATTACCATTTCCTAACTTTATAAGTGATGAAGCCCTTGCTTGGTTGTTGATTACTCTTATATCTGCAAATGTAGCAGTTCCCACATTTCTCAAGTCAATTATTGGATAAATATTGTGGTTTTCTTCTATCACACTATCGTGAATATTTATTCTGCTATTTCCTT
Organism: uncultured Eubacteriales bacterium; assembly: GCA_900313535.1. Taxonomy (GTDB): domain Bacteria; phylum Bacillota; class Clostridia; order Lachnospirales; family Lachnospiraceae; genus UBA3633. Next base: position 14,902 of record OMRR01000005.1, on the reverse strand, counting down.
CTGATACGAATACAGATGCTGTTGCTCTTGTGTTGCTTATAGTTGCACCTAATATCTCTCCGTATGAATCATTTCTTACTGATACCAATGTGCCATTGATATTATTGAGATTTAAGTTGTGTAAAATGATTGAACCTGAACTTACTGTCAATGGAACCTGAGTATTAGTATCTGCTAAACCTTCTATATTGATATGTCCAGTTCCCTTACAATCTGTTATGATAACTTTCACTGCTCTTGTAATGTCTATAAAGTTCACATTTTCTTCTATAGTAAGTACCTTACCATTTAAGCAGATGTCAAGTTCTTCATATTGTTTCCAATCTCTTGCTATATTCCTAGTTACAGTCAAATCTCTTCTTAAATAGATTTGTTTATACTTTCTTCTAAATATTGACTCATTAACTGCATTAGTATATGTAGCTATAGTATCATTTATACCTCTTGCTATCTCATGTCTATGTACTTCACTTTCTTCACCATAAATATTTGCTAATTGAAGAGTAGTAATACATACTTCTATATCTGTCTCATCATCATATACTTCATAGATAGTGTCATTATCTACTGCAGGACCATACCAAACTGCAGGTATATCTTCTACAGCTTTTACATTTTCTACTATAGTAACAGTTCGCTTAGCCACATATTGAGTTGCTATTATTGTCTCTACATTACTATTATCAATATATATGAATTGAACTGGAACCGCATCATCACCTATATAAATGTCACAATTAGATCCTGTTCCCTTCTTATATACGTGATAATCAGATAGCATATCTTGATCAAGTACTAATATTTGATTTACATTTACGTAACCACTATTAAAGCCTTCAATATTATCCGCACTCCAATTTTTATAAATCACTTTGTTGTTATATGGATAGTAAATAGGAATTAATGATGTTGATGCTTTAAAGTGTGTGCCTTGTATCTGTCTAAACAATATATCTGCATGCTCAATAGAGAAGTTGATTCCATATGGATCAAGAATTCTATCTGATATATGACTATTGCTTGCTATAACTATCTCACTATCACCAAATGCAAATGTACCATAGTTACTTACACTTATTATTTGTCCTCTATTTGTTCCTCTAAATGTGTTATCCTTTACATATAAGCTACCACTGATATTTCGTTCAATGTTTCCTGTAAACTCTATCAATGCATTAGCAATGCTTACATCATTATTCTCTACTGCAAATACTGAGTTCGTAGCTACTGTGAAATCTCTTGTCACACGAAGTACTCCACATTGACCTGCGCTACTCTCAAACTTATTATTGATTACATATACATTCTTAATCTCATATACATTATTGAATATATATCCTGAATCTGCATTACCATTAAATGTCATGTCAGAGATTGTTGCATTCTCCACATAAACTTTAGTATCATCTGTTCCAAAGTCATCAACAAATGATTTTTGATGTACTCCACCTCTTATAGTAAGTCCCTTTATAAGTACTTTTGAAACTCTATCACTTGATACAACTTCACTTGAAATGAATTGTATAGCCTCTTTCTCACCTGAGTAAATTATTGCCGAATTACCCGAACCAACTATGCTCAAAGAATTTTCATTGTATCCTTCATGTTTTCCATAACCATTGTTATTTACATCAAAGAGATAATCTTCTGCATAATTCATGTATAAGTTCTTGCCATTTGTATAGATATATCTTTGTCCGTAAAGTTTTCCAAGTGCATCTATCTTTGACGTTGCTTCTATATGAATATCTTTTGCAAATGCGTATTGAGTATTTACATATAAAGGTGCATCACTAGTTGAAGCATTGTATTGATAATAAAGTTGAGCTACTGTAGCAACATATACAAAGTTATCTCTTCCCTTGTTATCATCCTTTCCTCCTCTACCATCAACTACTATGCTATTGTCAGTAAATACAGTATAAAGTACTCTATCATATCTACTATTGTTCTTAGCATTTGTATAATATCCTTGATATGTAGAAGAATAAACTATACCCGCAACCTTATTTACTTCGAAATCCCAAGATGGTACGAAACTTGTTCTTCCTTTTACTCTTATATCTCTACCAAGGAATCCAACAAATGATTTATTACCATCAAATACAGATATAGTAGCTATGTCATAAGGTATATCAACCAAAGATCCCTTTGTTGTTCTCTTTATGTATGTATCTTTTATAGTAACTGCTCTATCTCTATACTTAATATTTTCACTATCTATATAGAATGATACAGGTATATAATCATATCCTACATACCATCTATCATCTTCACGATAGAACTTCTGTACAGTGTCACCTACAGGACTATAACTACCATTCTTATAAACATATAATCCCTTCTCTATATACTCTGTAGTTGCTGGAACTCTACTTGCAAAAGTTACAGTAAATGTTCCATTGTTATTTACTAAGGCTAATTGTGTTCTATTATCTGACTCTACAACTACACCTTGATTTACAAGTGTTTCCCACTTTGCATTAAACTGACTTAGACTATCATTGTTGATAATTCCGTTATATCTATAAGTAATTATATTGTTATCAAGATCAAATGTTGGTGGTACTCCGCCTGTCTTTTCATCATCAAATATATAATATCCATCAATACCCACACCAACTTTATCTTGAGTTAAGTTGTAGATCTTAGTTGGGTCACCTATTGTTGGAAGTACTGTAACTGTCTCTACATCTCCATTTTGGAAATTATAATGGAATATGTTTTCAAATGTATTTCCTTGATTAACTTCTTCTACATTATCTTTATTCCATCCATAGAATACTTCTACTTCTGATGCTGTAGTACTAAACCATATATTTGAATTCTTATCTAATTTATATCCTTCAGCATTTGCTGTTACTTTAGTCTTTCCAACTGCTACAAACAAGTTTTCTGAATTTCCAAGTCTTGTATTATCCTTATATGTTACATTACCAGCTAACACAATCTTTAATGGATTTTGTTTCTCTGCGTAATTGTAATTCTCTGTCAATGCATTTCCACTAATTTCCGAATCTATAATTCTTACTTCACTATCTACATTTCCATCATAATCATAAATGAATGATCCTCTTGATGTAGTGATATTTGAATCTATAATAGATAATGTTGCTTTACTTACATATAATATGTTCTTATTATTTGTGAATGTTCCTCTTACTACATTACCAGCTTTTAATCCTTGATATGCAATGAGACTTGCTTTTCCACTTGCTTCATTATTATTAAAGTTAGTATCACTGATTGTTGCATATGGATTATATAAACTGTTGTCACCACTTGCATCAAATGTAAATGTAGTATTGTATGAATCCTTATCACTGTCTGGTAAATTGTCACAATACTTAAATACATCATTGCTATACAATACATTACTTATATTCATTCTTGAAAGGTCGAGTGTTAATAAACTCTCATCACCGAAGAATAAATTAGTTATATCTGCTGTCTCGCTAAAGTCAAATCTTGATAAATCAATTCTTCTTAAAGCTTTCATATAAGCAAAGGCGTTCTTCATGCTTGAATTTGCCTTTACATAATCTGATTTTGTATATAAGTAAACAGTAGCATATGCCTCATCCCACCATGCAAGAATCTGTGAATCTGAAATAGCATCAAAGTTTGTTATCTCTGCACCCATTCCTGTCTCTGATACATCGTATGCTCTTGTTACAGTATTATGTATTGTATTCGACCACTTAATCTCTTCTATCTTAGCATCCTCTGTTATATTCTTATCATGTGATGATGTAGTATTTATTCCCGTGAAAGTTCTTATCAAAGTATTAAAGAGTGTTCCATCCATCAATGTAGCAAATCTATTACCTATCTTTTGATAAACATTTATAAATCCTACTTCACTAGTAGAAGAAATACTATTGTTTATCATTGATACATTTTGCATTATCAATTTATCTCTTTCACCAGCATTGTTTACATTAATTAATGGTACATTTGAATTTATGTTGTAGAAGCTTACGCTTGCTATCACGAGTTTACCATTGTTTTCATTCGAATTGATTATAGTATGAGTCAATGTTTGATTTGCAGTGATATATCCATGATTGATAGTGCCATCACCAAGGCAGTTTGTGATTGTTACCTTTGCCGAAGAATAGAATCTAATCCAATCCTCTACATTTTCAAATGTCAATACATGCCCATGTAGACAAATTGAATACTCATCTTCTATATCACTAGCAAGTCGTCTTGTAACTGTTATATCATTCTTCAAATATACATTACCTGTATTTACACTTAAGTGATTTTCATTTCTTGCTTCTATCCAATATGATTTTCTTTCCGTATTAGTCACATCGGCATATGCTTCATGATAATGCTCTTCTGACTCATAACCATATATGTAGAATCCTTTTCTATATCCAACCTTGGTATTTTCAACTCTACGCCAGTAGAAATTAGGGTCACCATCTATATGGTGAGTAGTTGCAATAGCCACTACGAAGTCATGATCAAATACTTGATAAGCGCCTTCGTTTACATCTCCTGGAACTTGATAATTTCTATTTGGACCTACCCAGAATACGCCCTTACTTAAATCTTTTGTAAATGGTGTTCCATCGTTCCATCTATATTCTGATAATCCAAGTGGTTTTTCTATCTGAGTATAACAATCCTTTGCTATCATCTGATATGAAATTGTTGCTATTCTTGTATTGCTTATAGTCTCTTCTTCATTTGGTTTTCTCTCAAGAAGAATTGCAGCTATCTCTATATACTGCTCACCAATCATTACCTTCTCAGTAATTCCTCTTTGCTTCTTATATACTTCTCTTTCAGGTATTGATGTACCATCATAGTAATGATCCTCATCTCTGTGGAATGTGTTAAGTATCTGTGCTTCAACTGATTCATTGTACCCATCAATTGTTATAATTGACCAAGTTGCCATCAAGCATTGCTCAAAATACTCACCACTTCTATCTTCTGTATAAACAATTATATTTGAATCTGAAGCCTTAAATTTATAACCATCTATAACTTCAAATAACGCTGTGTCTTCACACCTAGCTAGATGTCCAGCATAGCCTATATTCTTGCCCGCTTCTGTCTTAGACAAATCATATGAATAATGCATTTGTCTAACTCTTGCAGAAGGATTTGTTGAATAGTTATCTCTTACTCTAAGACCACCATTCTTGAAATACATTCTATTTGATGCACTTTCATAATGCATAGCATAATTTATACAAGTTGCTGGTAAAGTTGGTATTTCGAAAATGTTATTTGTTACTGCAAGTACTCCTGTTATCACCATTTCTGATTCAACTGACAATACTACGCTTACTTCTGTAATGCTATATTGCATCATCGTATTATTATCTATCAATACCTTTGATCTTGTAGAAATAAGTGCAGACTTTGGTTCTATTCTCATCAGATACTTTCCGTTATTACCAACTACACAATCACTTATCTCTACTTCTCCATCAAAGTATACTCTTCTTTGCATAGCATGGTCTGAACCATCTACATTTCCAAATTTATTAAGTTCTAACAAAATGTTATCTGAATAAATGTTTTTGATATTTACATTCTTCATTACAAACAACTTTCTTGCAGCACCTACAGTAACTTCATTATCAATAATTGATTTTATTGTTGTAGTAGTATTATTTGTGTAATCCAAATTCAAATTGTTGATATAGTTTACTGGATTCTCTGTAGAAATTTGTTTAAATATTGATTTGTAAGTAGCTCCATCTCTAATTGTCACATCTCTCATTTCAAAATTATTAATATAGAAACTTCTCACACTAAACAATTCGCTCGTATACGAATTCGAATCATTGATGTTTACATTTTCAATGTATATGCTTCCTCTTCCTACATAAGACTTAGTGCTTGTATCTTTAAATAATATGTCTTGTGTAGTATTTCCAAATCCCTCTATAGATATATCTTTAATTAATGCTTCCTTCACACCATATAAATCCATTATTGATTGCTTTGTTATCACAGTGTTATCCATAGATATAAGACCTTTACTTGCTGTTGAATCAGAACCACGTCCTACAATCTTTATAAAGCTATCACCAATTATTGGATTCTTTAAAGTGAAGTATCCTGGTTGACCATTAAGTCCATCAGGTCTTGCATATGATTTACCAAGGTATCTTGTTCCCCATTCTGTGCCTGCGCCACCTTCAAGGCTTGTACAATTAGCAAATATATTTGTGCCTGTCATACCTGTTGCACTATCAGACCATGCATCTGATACATATATTGCCTTAAGATTAGTACAGCCACTAAACATCTCTTCACAATTTGCAAGTGTTCTACTCTCTATAGTTGACAAATCTATACTTTCAAGATTACTACAACCTGAGAATACCTGTCTTGCCACATATATATTACTTGTCTTTGCCATCTTGCTTGTATCAACATATTTTAGAGCCTTAAAGTTACTAAACATATTTGTTATAACTGAATTTGGCCAGCGTACCTTATCTGCTCCAGTCCACAAATTAACTACTCTAAGACTATTGTCTGTTGGCCATGCAAGGATTGCAGTATTTGGTGCATCATCGTAATTTCTATTGTACTCTTGACCATTACCAGCAACTGATAAATCATACGCTTTAGCAACTACTGAGTTTTGTGGTCTCTCATCTACCCAATGTATTTCTTCCAAATATATTTCGTCGGTATTTACATCTGCACTTGGATCAACAGCAATTACTCTAGATTTAAGAGTCTTATTAAAGGTTCCTGCGTCCATAAACTCAGTATATGTAGTATCTTTTTCATCTTCTTCTATCAAGTTATCTACATTAACTTGTGCACTTTCAAATACATATGATACTCCAAGATTAAGTCTTGTTATCTTTCCAAAATCATTATTCATATCAAACAATGCTGTCTCACCATTACTATCTGTTATAGTATGTGAATTTAAATTAAGCACTGTTCCTCTTGTGATTACATTTTTATATGTACCATCTAATTCAATATCATTTGTAAGATAATATCCTGGACGTGCAACTTCTACATAATCCTTTCCGCTACTATCTTTCTTTGTCTCTGCATCCATGTAGTACATTTGCTCTATATGATTTACTTCGATAAATGTATGTGCTAAATCTCTTGCATCCATCTTTTCATGACTACCAATCATTCCTTCATGTGTGCATACACTACTTACACTCTCACCACAAGTTCTAAGATTTAAAGTATCTACTCCATTTTTCTTATATGCATATATACCATAGAGAGTAATCTTTCCATTAACAGCGTCCTTTGCACTAAGTGAATTTACATCATAATCAAATAATTTGTAATTATCTATAAAGAAGTTGTCATATGGATAAGCTGTGCTATATTCTATTCCTTGCTCACTTTCCCATCTTGTATTAGCATCCTTACCTATAAATCCAAGGAATGTTCTATCACTTGCTTCATAATTACTACTTTCAAATAATTCTTCTGGCTTATCAATCTTACTCTTCTCTGCATTCTTTGAAATATATTGTGATCTTGGATTTGTTGTAGGCCCATTGGTTATAGCATAATCAAATGCTATCTCTACATTGTCTTTTCCAAGATAAATATTCTTTCCGTCTCTGTATACTTGATAATCTGCAAAGTCTTCACTCGTTCCATTTGCATCAGCCGTAAATATGTGTGTTAATACCTTTCCTTTATTGTAGCCATCTTTAACCGCACCATTATTTACACTCCAATTATCATATATGAGTGTCTCTGCTTTATCTACATGCACACCTATACTACTTGTAGCTGTAAGTGTTGTATCAATATTCAATACCATGTTCTTTGGATTGTATCTTATATTTCTTTCTTTTGCAGATATAGCACTTGCTGCTGCATAGTTATCATCAATTAACACATTTCCTGCAAAGTTAATATATGTTGTCTTATATCTCTTGTTAGCAAAATTCCAAGTATACTTGTCAATATTTTCTCTTGTTTGTTTTATTTCATTTTCTATTACTACTGGAGTAGCATGCTCATAAGTTGGTCTATCAACTAAAGTTAGATATCCAAGACCACTTGTATTTTTGGGGAATGCTTTGGCAGCGGTATAGCTTACTTGTGATGTATTTAATGTGGTTCCGTTTCCACCAACTATACTATTACAATTTACAAACATCGATGCACCTGATGTTACAGTACCTAAATTCCATTTATCTGATACATATATACTCTTTAATTGTTGACATCTATCAAACATACGCTCCATAGATGTAACTTTATCTATATTCATATTTGATAAATCAATTTTCTTAATCGCATTACATTGAGAAAACATATAGTTTGTGGTTGTCAATTCTGGTGTTTCAAAATTCGATATGTCTAATTCTTCAAGTGCAAAGCATTGCTCAAACATATAGTTCATCCATTTTACTTGTCTAGTATCAAATGTTGAAACATTTAAAGTTTTAAGTGCTCGACATCCAGCAAACATTCCACCCATATCAGTTACTTTGCTTGTATCAAAATTGCCCAAATCAAGTTTTACAAATTTTGAACATGAGTTAAACATATTACACATATTAGTAACATTTTTTGTATCAAAATGAGTTACATCTACAGACTCCAAATTATAACAATATCTAAACATATTTCCCATATTAGTCACGTTACTAGTAACAAAATTTGTCACATCTACAGAAGTAAGTTCCTCGCATTCGTTAAACAAATTTTTTAATGATGTATTAACTGTTGTATCAATTCTGAATTTATCCAAATTAACATTTATAAGTTTTTTAAATTTGTGAAACATATATGAAGAGTCCGCATTAAGATACAATATATCGTTATCCCTTGCATCAATATAAATCGTGTCGCCAACTCTCCAAAGAAGTATATCTGTAGATTCAATTGAAGAATACAATGTATATAAATTATCATATAAAATTGTTCCATTTCTTTTGATGTCTACAATTATTTGTCCCGATCCTCTATCATCAAAATTACCCAATTCAATATGCTTTATTACTGTATCATTATTATCATAATTAACTGTTGAGGGGTCTATTTTAGTGTCAGAAGGTAAAGTGTCACTATCAACACACTTTGCTAACACCTTAATAAATTTATTAAATTCCTTGCCGGTTATACTTATTCCAGTAGATTGATTTACTATTATTTCCGATGGTGTCTCCTCTGTCTGTCCAGGATTTGTAAGATATTTAACAAAATCTTTTGACTCAGAGTTTTGTATATAGTTTCCTGTAATTCTTGTACCATCTTTAAAGTTAATGTTATTTTCTCTATTGTTAGTATAACCTATAGCATATCTACCCTTGTTTTGAGTTAACTCTGCTTCGACATTTATAGTTGCTCCACATGCATATACCGCATCATCATTGTCTGAGAGTTTAAATTTATTTCCAAGGCTTACTTCTGAATATCCCATAGCATATACAGCACCTCCGCCCCAGCCTACATATTTCCATGCATCTGCTCCTTGCTTGTTTGCTGCTGCAACACCATTATTTTTCATCTCACCATTATAGCAATATACTCTATTGTCTCCTTCTAAGTACTGCTCAGTAGTTGCTCCTGTCCTATCATATTTTGCAAGACGACTTGAACATACCGCACCACCATTTACTGCTTCGTTTCCATCAAACACTACTACCTTTTTCTCTGAGCTTGAATCACCAAGGTATATGTTTGCCTTGCCCTTAGAATATATAGCTCCACCATATGAATTATAATAATAATCCTTGCCACCATATGTTCCTTTTACACCTATAGCTTTATTGCTATTAAAGTTAGCTACATCAACATACATGTTTATTTCTTTACCTTGATGTATATCTTTATCTTGATAATATGATGTGTTACAGAATATTGCTCCACCATAGTGTATAGCTTCATTATTTTCAAATCTTACTCCTGTCTCTGTGCTATCTATGTCGTGCTTTCCTAATCTAATCTCTTTTTTATTTGTTGTCTCTGCAACTCTACTACAGAATGCAATAGCACCACCTGAACTTCCTGCTTTGTTGTTAGTAAATGAAGTGTCGTTAATTATTGTCTTATATCCATCACAATATATTGCACCACCTTGTACCTTTGCAGAGTTTCTATCAAATGTACATTTTTCAATAGTTACATTTGCTGTTCTTGTCTCAGGTATGTAAATTGCTCCACCATTAAGGTCTGCGCTACAATTAACGAAATTAGTATTTCCAATGTATAGATTTCCTCCGCCATTTGAATTAAAGCAGATTGCACCACCACACTCAGTTACTCTACAATTTGTAAAGTCACAATTCATTATGTATGATGTGCCTGTACCCATATTTAATATTCCATTACTTCTTGTAGATACACAATCTCTAAATACTACATCATAAACCAATAGACTATTTTTTGCTGCAAGTACTGAACCATAACCATGAGTCATTGTCCAGTTTTGTATAGTATAATCTTCCTTCATGTAGTCTTTACAAATATTGTTTCTAAATTCATTTCTAATCTTTATATCACTAAATACTAAATTATTTACGCCCGCTGTATCACTTCCATATACATTTAAGTCATTTACAGAAATAAGTGGGTTTTCTCTGTTAATTATTCTTGACATTGTTGCTGGCCACTTTATACCAAATTGGTCAAGGTATAAGAATTCATTTTCAGTATTGATTGTAGTTACTAAATTCTCTACACAGTTACATAAATAAACATTTCCTTCACCAAAGATACAACTTGCTGAAGCAAAACAAACATTAATACCATTTGTGCATATATATAAATTTGCTCCTGATTTTACATTTATAGGATGAGTTAATGTGAAATTACTCTTACCTGCATCATTAAATAATGCTATAGCAGTATTAGCTGTGATACTTATAGTTGATAAAGTCTTATCCATTATCTCTGGTATCACATCAGCTGCTCTTCTATATTGCTGTGCAGTTGTATGTGTCAACTTTCCTGTAGAATCATATGCATTTACATTATGACCAATACATACACCACTTGTGTCTTGCTCCAATCCACAAATTGGGTGAGTCACTGGTACTCCATTAGTTGGGTGTTGACTATTACTAAATCCACCACCAAATAATCCAAATCCTGTCAAGTTTACTGTTGGCAAAGATACTCCATCACCACTTATTGAATTTATAATATCATCAAGGTTTTCTAAAAGCATTTGCTCTTCTGATTTAGTTTTTTGACTTGGACCATCTTGAAAATCATTTTTTGGCTTAGTTGGTTCAATTGGTTTAACTGTTGTCTCTATAGTCTCTTTACCTTCTTCATCACCTTTATCATCTGAATCTGATGCTCCACCAAATAATCCACGTATTGCAGTGCCAATTGTATTTAAAAATCCTTTGCCTTCTTCTTTACTGCCTTCTTCTTGTTGTTCTTCTTCTTTTCCTTCTTGATCTTCTCCATCTTTTTTGGCCTGCATAGCCTCTTCTTTATACTCTTCTATCGGCTCTTCTGCCTTACCATCCAATATAGCTAAAATCTCTTTGCCTAATGCATCCATATCAGGCACATAAGTATTAAGTTCTACAACTTCATAAAGTCCATTCAATTTATTGTTGCTATTATTTGCTCCAGACTTATACAAGTCCCCATCATCTAAGTTATTGTTATTATCAACTTCTGAATTTGTTGCTGCGTTAACAACTTCACTATAAGTTGACTCTTCAACTATTTCATTGCTCTTTGTTTCGTTAGTAGTTGTACTTGTGTTCTCGCTTGTTATTACTTCAGTAGTAGTTGTTTCTTGATCTGTCGTACTCTCCTCTGTTGTTCCTTCGACTATAGTTGTTTCTTCTGCTTCTGTTGTTGCCTCTGTGCTTGTAGTCTCTTCTGTCGTAGTTGTTGTTACCTCTTCAGTTGTTGTCTCCTCAGTGGTTGTTGTCTCTTCAGTGGTTGTTGTCTCTTCAGTCAATGTTGTTTCTTCTGCCTTAGTTGTTTCGTTTCCATCAGAATTAGTAAAACCAGTAACTGTTGATTCAGTCGCATTTGTTTTATTTTCAGTTACAATAGTTGTTGTTTTTCCTTCAGTAATTGTTTCTTCAACTGAGTAAACTGCTTTTTTAAGTCTTAAATCTTCTAAACTGTTTACAGTTGCTTTGTTGATAATGATCAAAGCATCTGTTCCAATCTCTGTCTCTATATCTTCTTTTACTTTATCGATTATATCTGCTTCATTGTTTGTTGCTTTTGTATCTTCAGTTTTAAACACTTCCGTATCTTTTCCAACACCAAAATCCTCTTGCCACTTCTCTTTTGCAAATGGCATAGTTCTTTCTTCTGCACGAGTTGCTATCTTTATACTCTTTGTCAATTTCCATTTAAGTCTTACAGTAATTATTTTTTGCTCACCCAAGTTATTACTTAATAAAACTTTTGCAGTTCTAGCTAGGTGATTATCAATGTCTTTTTCTTTTACCTCTTCATGATTTAATTCATCAACAACTAATAAATCCACCTCAGAGTATGTAGATATATAAATCTTTTCAATATTCCATTTTATTACTGGCACTGTAGCTATGACAATTATAGATTTGGTTGCTATCTTTTCTTCTTTTATCTCGCTACTTGTTGCATATTCTATCTCACTTCTTGTTGCTAACTTTTCTGTCTCACTTTCGCTTGCTTTTACTTCTTTCGCTTCACTCTCAGTAGAAACTTTTTCTTTTTCTACTTCAGACTTACTTGCTTCTTCTTTCTCTTCTTTACCTGTATCACTAACTGTAGATGTCTTTTCTTCATTAACTATATTTTTTCCCTGTGTTTCATTTTCAGTTGCTTTCTTTGTAGTTGCTAATGTAGTTGTCTGTTCTACTGTTGTACTCTCTTCTTGTTTAGTAGTTTCTTCTTGTTTTGTTGTCTCTTCTTGCTTTGTGGTTTCTTCTTGTTTAGTTGTCTCTTCTGCTTTTGTTGTTTCCTCTGGTTTTGTTGTTTCCTCTGGTTTTGTTGTTTCCTCTGGCTTAGTTGTCTCCTCTGGTTTTGTTGTTTCCTCGTCTTCTTTCTCTTCTTCTTCGTTGTCTTTTTTATTTAAACTAGGGTCTTCTTCATTGTTAGGGGAATTATTTACTTTTTCTTTTGCAGCTTCATTGTTATCTTCTCCATCATTAGAAGATTTATCACTACTGTTCTCTGATGGTGCAGTATTTCCGCCATCATTTACAGCCTCATTAATCTTAGTGGTGATTTTTTCTTTCAAATCATCACTAATATTATCACCTGCATTATACTCAGCGTAATATCTTACCTGCTCCTCGTATTTTTCTTCTTGATAAAGATAATAATAATTCTTTATCTCCTTTTCTTCAGAAGTTGCATTATAAACAATCTGTCCCATGCTATTCGCAAGTACAGAAATGCCGCTAGTAGCAATGACATTTGCTACTACCAGTACTACTGCAACCATCCTTTTAAATTTACTTGTGCTCTTCATAATTTTCCCCTTGAAGAATCCCTTCTCTAATTTTTTTTGTTACATGATTTCAACGCATGCACCTGTTGCTTTATCAAATACATAAGTGAAGTTATTAAATACTATCTTTCCGCCTTCTTTTAATGTCCCGTCATTATTCATGTAATAATATTTTCCGTCGTATACAACAAATCCTTTTTGAGGTATACCATATTTATCAAAATAATAATAATGTCCATCTACCATGTACCAACCTGTTGGTGGTATTTCTAATCTTGTCCCTTCAAATGTATCAAAGAACGATACAAAATATCTTTCGCCTGTCTTGTATCTCTTCCAAGTACCATCTTTTCCTGATTTGTGATTAACCGCTCCAACTACTTCATAATCTCTTCTTGGTTCTTCACCCTTTAATAATTCTCCTGTGTCTAATTTAAACTCATATTTTTTTCCATCTATCGTCATCTCTCCCTTTACAAGTTCACCCATTGTACTTAGTTTTTGAGACATATAATAAAACTTGCCCGAATCCTTTACCCAGCCAGTAATCATATTTCCATCATTGTCAACAGCATACCAAACTTCTTTGCCCTGTGCATTACTTGCTGTTATCCACTGATTTTTTAAAACTGCACCTGTTTGTTTATCTCTATACTTCCACCCATTTATTAGTGGATCATATTCCCAAGAGCCTGTTGCTTTATTTATTTTTTCTTTAACTTCCTCTTTTTTTTCAGTCTCAACACTCTGCTCATTCGCAAAGTATCCTACAGAACCATTTATGTAATACGTCGTTCCATTAGGCAATTTTATAGATCCGTCAGCATAATGAATAATCCCATACATATCTTTTATCGCACCATTTGGCAAAGTAACTGTGCCATCGGTGTGATATATAGTTCCGGTTATATCCATTACATCACCATTTTCAAAAAACAATTTCTCACTTGAATCTATGATATAACCACTTGATTGATTATTAAACAAATCTTTCTGAATTACTTTAGCAGCGTATGCAAAAAATGTGTTTAACACTGTGATAAACAAAATTAAGCAAATCAAATATTTCTTTTTTGAGTTCGTTTTCTTAAACATTTTTCACTTTTTTGCACGTAAATAACAATCAATAGACATACCCCGCCTATTAAATCATTTACTATAATTTTACTAAAACATACATATTTTCTCAACAATTACTTAAAATCTTAATAAAATCTTAATACTAATTTTTAGCATAAAATAGGCATTTTTTAACGATTCTATTATTTTTTTATGAATTTTTAGCCACCATAGAGAGTGGTTTAAAACTATAAAATCTACTACATATAGTGGTTGACAAGGACTGTAAATTGTTCACTATGCCAAAGCACTTAATTTTTTTGAACAAAAAAAAGAGGTTTTCACCTCTTCAACGTAGCGGGGATAGGATTTGAACCTATGACCTCCGGGTTATGAGCCCGACGAGCTACCAAGCTGCTCTACCCCGCGATGGTATACATG
>OMRR01000019.1 GCA_900313535.1 uncultured Eubacteriales bacterium | reverse complement strand
TTATATTTATCTTGTTTGTAAAAATACTGTTGATAGGAAAGTGCTTAGAGCATTAAGAAACAAAGTCGATTTAGCAAAATCATTGGTAGATGACTTTAGAGCTGGCAAAAAGACAAGCGAGGAATAATTATGGAAATAGTAAATGAAATCATAAAACTAAAAAATGAAGGACTAAAGATTAGTGAAATTTCTAAAAGATTAAATATTCCAAGCGGTACTATTAAATCCAAACTTCATAGATTTAGGATAAAACTAACAACTGAGGATAAACAGGTTGATACTTGTAGTCATGATAAATGCAAGGAGTGTGGAAGTGAAATAAAAGTAATTAAGGGGAAAAAGGCAAGAGAGTTCTGCTCGGATTACTGTAGAGTTAAATACTGGAGGAAACATAGACATGAGTAATTTAGAATTTAGTAATGAGATTGTTTACTATTTTACAAAGAGGATGCTACAGAACTTAAAAAATAAAAGTATTATAACCACCAATGATTATGAATTAATAAAAGCAATAATAAGGGCAAAATATGAGCCATATTTTGATATATTATCTGATTAATTAACTTGACTTATATGCCACTTAGAGTGATTAATACACTATGAGAAATTTAAGGAAAATTGAAAAAATTGAAAGCCCAAGTGCTAAAATAATCAAACTTCATAAAAGAGTGGCAGCATACTGCAGAATCTCAATGGAGTGCGATAAACTTAATAACTCACTTGCAAATCAAATAAGCTATTATAAGGATTTAATTACTAATACTAAAGGTTACGAGTTCGTCAAAGTTTATTATGATAATGGTATAAGTGGAACAGACACAAAGAATAGAGATGCTTTTAATGAGATGATTAGTGATGCAAAGTCTGGAAAGATTGATTTAATACTAACAAAGTCGATTAGTAGATTTGCAAGAAATACAGTGGATTTATTGAATACAGTGCGAATGCTTAAGTCAATAAATGTCGAAGTAAAGTTTGAAAAAGAAAATATAAATTCATTATCATCTGATGGTGAACTCATGTTATCAATACTTGCAGGGTTTGCACAGAGTGAATCAGAGTCAATATCTCAAAACGAGAGGTGGGCAAGAAGAAAGAAGTTTGAGCAGGGAATAGACCAGTATAGGCCGATGTTTGCATTTGGTTATAAAGATGGTAAGTATATAATTATTGAAAAAGAAGCAAAAGTAGTTAGACAGGTTTTCAAGTTATTTAATCAAGGGTTAACATATACTGAGATAGCCGAGATTATAAATAAAGGAAAAATTAGAACGAGGAATAATAAGTATTTCAATCAACGCTCTATCAAAGATATTTTAATGAATGAGAAGTACATGGGCGATAGTTTATTTCAAAAGAAGTATGTTGCTAATACCTTAACTCATTATACAAAAAGAAATAAAGGCGAACTGCCACAATATTATGCAGTTGGAACGCACCCAGTAATTGTAAGTAAGGAAGAATATGAAAAAGCACAAGTAAGAATAAAGTATATAACTGAGCATAAAGTAGAGTGCCACAAGCAAAGTTCGTGGGTTACAGGATTTGTCAAATGCCCAGTTTGTGGCAGATCATTTACTAAAATAAATAATAAAACTTTATCTTGTATAGGTCATAGTAAATACAAGACTTGTGGCAATTTGGCAAGAGTAAGAATAAATGATTTAGAACAGTTATTTAAAGACGATATAGACAAAATTGACCACTTGGTGCTAAAAAAGACAAGATTTGATAAAGGACTAAGGAGAGGCCATAAAGTTGGTGATAATTTCATATTTGATAAATATAAGAGAGGAGACTTTGAAATCATATGGAAGCGGTAGTAACAGCAAAAAATGTCCGTTTTATACCAAGGAAAGTTGATACTTCATCAATTGGCAGCAATGAAAACTTTAAGAAAAAGAGAGTATGTGCTTATGCAAGAGTATCAACAGATTCAGAGGAGCAAGCGACATCATATACTGCACAGGTAGATTATTATACTAATCTAATAAAACAAAAGCCGAACTGGGTGTATGTAGATACATTTGCAGATGAAGGGATTAGTGGAACGAGTACAAAAAAACGAGATGGCTTCAACCGTATGATTAAAGATGCACTTGATGGTAAAGTTTATTTAATAATAACAAAATCTATTAGTAGATTTGCAAGAAACACAGTTGATACATTGCAAACTATAAGAAAATTGAAAGAGCATAATGTAGAAGTGTTTTTTGAAAAAGAAAACATTTATTCACTTGATGGTAAAGGTGAAGTAATGCTATCAATTTTATCAAGTTTGGCACAGGAGGAGTCACGAAGCATAAGTGCCAATACAACTTGGGGAATAAGAAAGCAGTTTGCTGATGGAAAGATAAGGATGTCAACTAAAAACTTTTTAGGATATGACAAAAATGAAGATGGCAAATTGGTGATAAATAAGAAACAAGCTGAAACAGTGAAATTAATATATAAAATGTTTTTACTTGGATATTCATCTTATAAGATAAAGAAAGAACTCGAAAAACAGAGAATCAAATCCCCAGGTGGAAAAGATAAGTGGTACATTAATACAATAGTTTCAATTCTTACAAATGAGAAGTTTAAAGGGGATGCATTATTACAAAAGCACTATACAGTTGATTTTTTGACAAAGAAACAAGCAAAGAATAAAGGCGAAGTGCCTCAGTACTATGTTACTGATGACCACGAACCAATAATAGATAAAAAGACATTTGATTTAGTTCAGGTTGAATTAAAGAAAAGAGATTTGAACTATTCTTCAAATGATGTATTTATGAATAAAATTGTTTGTGGCGAGTGTGGTGCATCATTTGGAAGAAGAGTGTGGCACAGTAATGATAAATATAGAAAGGTTGTGTATAGGTGTAATCATAAATACAAGAACGGAAAAGTGTGTGATACTGGTTTTGTAACTGAAGAAGAAATAAAACAATTATTTATTGAAGAGTTTAACAAGATAAATAAGAATGAGCATTTAAAGAATATACCATTAATTATAGATACACTTTGTGACATCAGTGAAGAAAAAGTTGAACTTGATAAACTTATAAAGGAAAGAGATAAGGTAGTTGATAAAGACAATAAATTAATGGAATTAAATAGTAC
>OMRR01000040.1 GCA_900313535.1 uncultured Eubacteriales bacterium | reverse complement strand
TTTAATCTTACAAGCCTTCTTAATAAGAACTGCTGCAGGTGGTGTCTTTGTGATAAATGTAAAACTCTTATCAGCAAAAACTGTGATGACTACTGGGATTATTACATCCCCTTCGTTTGCAGTACGAGCATTAAACTCTTTAGTGAATGCAACTATGTTTACACCATGTTGACCAAGTGCTGGTCCTACTGGTGGAGCTGGCGTTGCTTTACCAGCTGGAATTTGAAGTTTGATATAACCTTCAATTTTCTTTGCCATAATTTCCTCCTTTGGTAATGTCGGGCAATGCCCTCCCAAAAATATTTATATAAACTTTTAGTTTATATCTTCTTTATATCTCCAAAACCTATCTCAAGTTTTCTCTCTCCGCCCATGAAGTCAACTCCTACAACTACACTCTTCTTTGATTCATTTACTTCAAGTACTTTCGCTATTGAGTCCTTAAATGCGCCTGTAGTGATAACTACTGTGTCATCTACATTTACCTCTATAACAACTTCCTTAGTTGCCTTACCTTGGAGAGCCTCAAGCTCTGCTTTTGATATAGGTACTGGTTTACTATCTGGTCCAACGAAACCTGTAACACCTCTTGTATTTCTTACGACATACCAAGTGTCATCAGTCATAATCATATTAACTAAAACATAGCCAGGGAAAAGTTTCTTTTCATACTTTTTTTCTTTTCCATTTTTAAGTTCAGTAACCATCTGTGTTGGAATACGAACTTCAAATATAAGTTCTTCCATACCACGATTCTTAATAGACTGTTCTATATCTAGTTTAACTTTATTTTCATATCCAGCATAGGTATGTGCAACATACCACTCTGGCTTTCCTGATCTCTCTTCTGCCACTTTTACGTATCTCCTATCTATTTATTAAATATACTAAATAAATAACCAAATCCTGATCCAATTATTGAATCAAGCGCAAAAATTATAAGTCCAATAACAACTGAACTTATAAGCACAGTAACAGAGTCATTCAATATCTGCTCATTTGTTGGAAATACTATTTTCATCCATTCAGATTTGAGTCCCTTAAATACTTTACTAAAAAAGTTTTCCTTTTTTTCTTTTAATTCACTCATATCTTACTTTGTCTCCTTATGAGTTGTGTGCTTCTTGCAAAATCTACAATACTTACTTGTCTCAATTCTATCTGGGTGTTTCTTCTTTTCCTTTGTTGTATCATAATTTCTTTGCTTGCACTCTGTACACTCTAAAGTTATCTTAGTACGTTTTGTAGCCATATTATTTCTCCTTCAAAACAAGACTTAAAAAAGGGCTCTTGCCCTTTAATTAACCTCATAAATAATACTACTTTTAGCATATATTGTCAAGCACTAAGTATAGCATTTGTATTTATAAAATATAGCGAATTTTTGCTGAAAATTGGCCTTTTTTCCTATTATGAGGCACTAATTAATTTGCCTTCTTCATCAAAAGTCAAATTAACACCTTTGTATTCAATTTCACCAATTACAGCTGCACCCCTTAACTCTCCCTCTTCACGCAACAGATAATGTGTACCACCATATTCTATAAGTCCAGTAAGCATTATACCATTTTCATCAAAAATGTATTTATAAAGTGTACCACAACAATCTATATCATATATACCATTTTTAAGGCATTCTTCATTTCCGTTCTCACCAATTAAGTAATATCTCCAAGTATTGTTTTCTGCCTCATACTCCCACTTACCATTTACATCATTTTGCGAAGTTGCAGTTGCGTTTTCTTCACTCTCTACCTTAGTTTCAGATATGACTCTTCCTTGTTCATCAAACACATAATCAACTCCATCCAAAGATACAGGTGCTGCCCAGACCACACCTCTATAATCATCCATATATTCCATCAAATAATACTTAGCCGAATCTTTTACTCCAGTATCTACTAACTTTCCATTCTCATAATCAGCATTTTGGTTAGTTGTATTTTCAGTAGTGACAACAAAGCCAGTCATCATTTTGGAATCATTACTAAATCCAAAATAATATGAACCATCTAAAAACTCTAGACGATAAAATCCATTCTTAATCTTTATATAATCTGAACCTGGGTCTATGACATATCTATTGTTATACTCTTGATTGCCCATCAAAAGTTTTGCAAGTTTGGTATCTGTCTTCATACGGATACCATTTCTTTTTCCATCCTCATCATATTCCCATTCATATTCACTCTTTTGTATGATAGTATGAAGAACATTGTCGATTTGTTGGATAGGTATACCACCAGCAAGGAGTCCATTTCCTCCTCCTCCGCCGCCGCCTCCGCCGCCGCCTCCGCCGCCTCCTCCTCCGCCACCACCACCAGGTCCGCCACCGCGAATGTTTCTACTCCACTGTGCTGTTAAGCTAAGTGATTTATTTGGATTTTGTATATACTCATTGTTGCCATGAGGAGCTCCGTATTGATCAACCCATCCATTAAAACTGCTACCACTTTTTGTAAATTCATTGGCTTTTAAATTTATAGGTATTCCCTCATATGCATAATGTCCGCCCATAGTACCAGTTCCAGTTCCAGGATTATAACTATAGTAATACTTAGTTCTTCCTCTATAGTTTGCATAAATTGTTCTTATACTTGTATCATCATATATAGTACTTGAATTAATCTGAGATGTAGATGCTGCTATGCCTTGGTATTCACTCCAGTATATAAACATATTTATACTTGGCATCGTAGCTACAGGCGTTATGATCTGTCCATTTGATAACTTTGGCTCACCTGGATTCCCCTTTGAATAATATGGTGCATCATAATAAGCAATGAATGACATAGTACTATATCCACTTGGCATACTTCCATCGCCCAAATCAAGATCAACATCATACTCTTCATTTTCCCATATAGGATATAATATCAACTCACCTGTGCATCTATTTATGCTATCAAAAGTATAATAATTTCCATTGTAATTCTTTTTGTAAAGTGGTTCTGATACTTTTACAGTGGCAAATTTTCCTGTGAAAGGTTTATAACCACTTCTTACTTTACCCGCTGCAAATATTTCACTATCAGAAAGTATTTGGTCGTAATAAATATATGATTCAGTTGCATATGGGTCCTTTATAGTAGCATAGTCCTCATTTTGAATGAGACGAACCTTAATCCTATTTCTACCCCACAACGCATATAGATTAACCATTCCACCATCATTTGCACCGTCTAAACGAGGTATTGTAATTGTCGAACCAGATGACATAATTAAAGATGAATTACTATCTCTCAAATATTCTGCCTCTAGAACTGTATACGATCTTGTTGCCCAACCTATAAATGTATAACCTGCAAGTCTATATTTATTTTCTCCTAAGTCAATAGCAGTATCAACATGTTCACTTCTTGTTGCCATCTCACCATAGACAACATTTGAATAAGTACTTGGTGATATAGGAGCATTTTTATTAAACACTATTTTATATAATGAATCACTCCATGTTGCTAAGAATATCTTATCTTCATAATATTCAAATGCCTGAGGATTGAGTGTGCTTCCATCTACAACATACCCACCAAAATTCATTCCTATTTTACTTGGAGTAGCAGGATACTTACTTAGTATATTATCACCATTATATGCAGTGGCAATTTTGATATTACTTCCATCCTCAAATTCTCCACCATTAGCATCAAAACTTATTTGATATTCCTTTTGAGATATGGTACCATACAAGTCAATTTTAGTTGTGGCATCATCAAATATGAAATCATCCTTACTTACTATCTGTCCACTTGCAAACACATTAACTTCAAATGGCATTGTATAAGGCTTTATATATATAAATCCATTATCAACATATCCAGGTGGTATATTCAAGTTCGCTTTCAATTTTAATAATCTATCATATATTAATGAATCGGTAGCAAAGAGGAAATTACCATGATCATAATCATAATAATTTACATCATATTCTTTTGCATTCCATACAGCATATAAATTTACAGTTTCGCCAACATCTCCTAATCCACTTACCTCTTCTCTATCTCCATATATTACAGTATCCGCGCTTTCATTTATATCCCATCCCATAAACTTATATCCAAGTCGCTTATATAGATTGCCTTTTAAATTAAATGTAGCAGAACAATCTTTTTCATCATCTGGCATCATTGGTGATGTTTCATCTTTTTCTAGTGCAATATACTTTATCCAATATTTGCAATTCAAACGATTCCAATTAGCATATATTGTTTTATTACCTGGAAATCTTACTTCAGTATCTGTAAATGCCGTGGTCTTATCTTCATCAAGCCAACCATTCAAATTCCATCCTACTCTAACCATAGTACGACCAACTGGATATGGAATTACACTGCCAGTCGTCACTGCAACCACAACCTTATTTACACCGTTTATAGTACCGCCATTTGCATCTATAGTTAAATATCTCGCACCAAGCTTATTGACCCACACTGGATACAAATGTATATGAGATTTTGATGCAACTTCATATACTATATCTGATATATGTGAATTATAATATGTTACAACATTAGAACCATTATTTTCTGTCCATCCACTAAACACACACTGCACATCATTGATTGTAGCAATTTGTCTTATCATAGATGGAATGTTTTTATTTTCACCATAAATATAATTGTCTGTCCTATCAATACCAGCACTGTGATAATCATGTAATGTAATAGTGTATCCTGTGCCTTTCCAGATAGCATATAAATCAACTGTGCCATCTACTGCGCCTACTAAATTATTAGTCTCCTCTCCACCATCAAATACCTTCACACCATCTCGCTCATATGACCATCCAACAAATCTATAATACTGTCTATCAAAGCCTACATCCACATCATTTGCTGTCTTGATAATATATTGTGCACCATATTCAAGATTGTCATATTCTTTTATCTCGCCGCTACCATCATTTTTATGATATCTAATCTTATAGGTAGCATTGGCCCAACTTGCAACAAGTGTTAAACTATCAAAATCACATGTATCTGGATACCTCTCTGCTACACCATCTTTCGTCCAACATCTAAATGTATGTCCCTCGTAGTATAGTGTAGGATTAAAGATTCTATCTCCTCTTTGATAATTATCAGTAAATACTAAAGCCCCATTTACATAGCCACCATTACCGTCTAAGATAAGTTTACCTTTTATACTTGATGTGCGTATCCAAGAAGCATATAAATTAATCTCTTCCACATAATTTTCTATAGAACTTATAGTTGCCATATCAGCATATGCAACTGTTGAATTTGTTGCTACTGACCAACCATTAAATGTAAAGCCATCCTTTACAAAAGTATTTGCCTTTAATTGATATTGTGCACCATATCTAAGTCCACGCATTGCTTCCATACTTCCGCTTGTAGCACCATTTCCATGATACACTATATCAAACGATTTACCTTCCCATTTAGCAGTCATGACAACCAATCCATCTTTTTCGCTTGTCAAGTTGCTTGTTTCTAATAGCGCTGTATATGAATTGTTGTTATATGTCCACTCTATAAAATCATATCCTTCATTGACAAATTCATTATTTCTTATAGTATATAATTCCCCATACGTAGCAATATCTATCGTCATCCTTCCTCTTCCACCATTTGAATTGTATGCCACTCTATAATTATTTGCATTCCATGTGGCTATGACGTCTGTTATCAAATAATTTATATCATAAGTCACATAATGCCAAGTGTCAGTCAATAATTCACCAGCAACGTAATAATTATTAAATGTATATCCAACTCTTGTAGGCTCTTCAAACCAAGCAGTACTATCTCCCTCTTCTATATCATATATAAGTTCATCACTTCCATTTAAATACACTCCACCATTTGCACAAAGTTTTACTTTTCTTGTAATATAATAGAAAGTTAGATATCCATCAGTTATATTACCATTGATTCTTTCACCATCTATCCTTGCAAAAGTCTTATCAACAGCTGTAGCTGGGTCAATTGCATACTTATCTGCATATTTTGTGCCATAACTTGCTACTATTTTTGAACTATTTGTAAATACATTATCGCCAACCACACTATTTTGTAACTTAAACCCATACGCCGCATAAATAGTTTTTAGTTCTGTACAATCAGCAAACATATAAGAAATATCCATTACATTATTGGTATCAAATTTATGTAAATTAATTGTTTCAATACTAGACATATTTTCAAACATATGAGACATATTAAGAACTTTACTCGTGTCAAAAGATAGTACATTTAAATCAGTAAGTTTCTCACAATTACTAAACATATATGACATATCATTTGCATTCTTTGTATTGAAAAAGTTTAAATCTAAAACCCTTAGTTCACTACAACTTGCAAACATGCCTTGATAGTTTTCTATGTTTTCAGTATCTATATTATTAAAATGTATATTGTTAAGAGAAGTACAGCCAGCAAACATATATGATGCATCAATCAAACTGCTTAAGTCAAAACTATTTATATCAATACTTGGCATGCTTTTCATATCACTAAAAATATGTGACATATTTTGTACTCTTGAAACATCAAAATTGTTTACATTTAGATTTGTTATTGATTCACAATTAGCAAACATATAACTCATATCGCTTACACTACTTGTGACAAAGTTTGACAAATCTAAAGAATTGAGGTTCCTACAATTATTAAACATATGTGACATGTTTTCTACTTTGTCTGTTCTAAAGACTACTGCATTGACAAATTGCAAATTATAGCAGTTATTGAACAAATTAGACATGTCCCTTGCCTCTTCACCAAAGTCATATGGTAGGAAAATACTATTTGTTTGTTCCATTCCATCAAACATATTTCTAATGTCTGTTACATTGTGAGTGTCCCAACTTGTCAAATCTAAATCATATACTTTTCTTACATTATGAAAAGCATTGCTCATATTTGTTACATTTGATGTGTTAAATCCATTTGCATATATACTTGTAAGTTCTCTATCATTCTCAAACAAAGCTGTGAAATCAGTTGCCTCGCTTGTGTCTATAATACTTAAGTCAGTTATAGAATCACAATTTGTAAAGTCAGCAAAGAAGTGGCTCATATCTCTATCAACAAACAAATCAATGTATTGAGAAAAATGTATCTTTACAGTCTTAGTGCTATTATCATAGTATCCATATGTGTTGTCAGCAGCACTTATTAAAAACATATCTGAATATGTTCCAACTCCACTCATATTGGTCGTAATCTCAATTTTTGAAACTTCTTCTTTTGGTATTGGCGAATTATCAAACCAATCATTCCTAATATACATTTTTATATTGGTTTTATTACGGCGAGTGAAATATCCTGGTTGAATTCCACCATAATCAACTCTTGCAGACTCGCCATCCACATAATTTGGATCATATTTTTTATTTGCTTCACCGACTAACGAATCGCAACCAGCAAACATCTCATTTGATACTTGAAGAGATTTAAAACTTTGAGATGACTCATTATTGATATATATGGTTTGAAGATTTTTACAGTTTTTAAACATCTTTGAGGCTTCTATTGTATTATTAAAACCACTTGATCCCAAATCAATCTCAGTAATACTTTCACAATCTTCAAACATAGAATTTGAACTTGTAGCAGATGTATAGTAAGGGCAAAGAAGCGATAGGTTAACTGTAGTTAATTTCTTACAACCCTTAAACATACCATCAAGATTTAACAAGCTTGAATCTCTTTGCATACCTGTATCAAGAATTACTATCTCTTCTATAGTCTCCCATCCATTAAACAAATTTTCATAACTCTTTATCTCAAACATAGAGTATGGTGGGTATTCTTTATTGCCGGCTGCATTAACTGTATATCCACCAGTTCTTATTTTTAACGTGGTACCAACCTGATCCCATTTAGTATATAATGTTTTGTCGCCCACAAAATTTGGTATTTCTACATTTGACCTTGATGCAGTTACATCATCATAGAGCATGAATTCAACTCTTTTGATATTTGTAAAACTTGCAACAATTATGTCATATATTTTTGCAAAATCTGTGCTATCACATTTTAGCCTATCATCTTGATTGTCCGCACCAAAAAATCTATCATCTAAATCTATACCTTTATCATTTAATGTACCATCTCCAGATAGCAAATCGGATATGCTTGCTAAACTATCTATGCTACTCTCTGTAGAAGTTTTTACTTTCAAATTGCTTATAGTAGATGTCTCTATATCAACATCTTTTTTTGCATTACTATCAGTTGATACCTTAGTTTCTAAAATTTCTTCGGCATTACTTTCAGTAGAAGTCTCTAATTCATCTATAATTTTACTTGGCTTATCTTCTTTTGCAACAACACTCTTTGAAGCAGTATCATTAAAGCCTTCGTCTTCACCCTCATCTTCCTTTTCTATCTCACTGATAGTTGCATTGTCAATTTTTGAATTATTGTCTGTGTTATTTCCTTTAGTAACATTGTCTCCTTCTCCTGTTTTCTTTTCTTCTATATCATTTTTACCATCTTCTTCATTAGAACTTGATTTTTCATCATCGGATGCATCCTCTTCTGGTTCATCATCACTTTGTCCACCTACATTTTTATCATCATCTTTTTTCTCTTTTAATTCATTGTCATCGCCTTCATTATTTAATTTATTTTTATTTCCATCTTCATTATCTTTGCTATCTCCATTGTCTTTCCCATCTTTATTATCTTTACCATCATTATCTTTTTTGTTTTTATCATCTTCTTGATCTTCTATTTTCCCATCATTATTTCCTTCTATACTACCATCAATTAAATTATCTTTTACGTTATTTTCTTCATCATTTAATAAATACTTTTTTATTTCATAATCATAATATTTATGTGTCATGTCCTTTTTGCTATTTGCATCAACACTTTGAGCATTGCTTATCATATTAGAAATTGATACTGCAAATAAATTGTGACCTGAACTATTAAAAATCATGGCCACAATTAAAATTACAGATATTAAATTCTTTATTTTAAAATTCATATTTATTCACTAAATTGCTTTCAAAATATCTTTATCTAATTTATGTTTTCCCTTATAAATATTAATAAATGCGCATTTGTATTAAGATTTCATTAATTTCTATAGTATTTTTACACATTTGTTTAAAAATGTCAAGTTTTTAACATTTTTCTAACAAGAAATTAACAATTAAAATTAGGCAATTTTTCAGGGCTCTTTGCAATAAAAAAAGGGCTATCCCACCCTTTTCTTTTCATCTAATATAATTTCGTTTAAAACCTTGATTAATAGCGGATTATACATTTCCCTGCTTGGATGTATACCATCCACCTTTATTTTGCCATATTGTTTCAATAAATCGCTCGTATCCACATATATTAGGTCATTTTGCTGTGCTGTCTGCCAAATCTCCAAATCGTACTCTTTGCATTTTATCTTATTGTCAATAGTACCCTTAGCATAACTTGAAGTATAATCTGGCTCAGTGTAATTTGAAAGTATAACTTGCGCACCCCTAAACTTAAGTTTATTCACTATTATTTGAAGAGCCACCCTAAAATCCACCGGATTGGTCTGTGCGAAAAAATCATTTGGCCCAATATATAAATATATATATTTATACCTATCCCTTGGAATTTCTTCTATAAATTCATCTAATATTTGCTGAAGTGTATAGCCTTGATGCACAATATAATTTAATTCAGCGTCAGCATACTCACATAGCAAAAAGGAAAAACTATCTCCCAATACAAGTAAGTCTCCAGATAAGATGTAATCGGGTCCTACTCCAAAATTTCTATAGGTATTTGCAAAATCATGTTCCTTCCCTCTTAATTGATTTAAGGTAACTGAAGCATAATTGCAATTAACCAAAAACATAACAAAAACTAACACAATTATATAAATCTTTTTCAAACAATTTTTCATTTCTATTTTCAAACTTTCAAATATTTTCTATTTTTCATTAAAGTATTTCTTTAAGTACTGACCAGTGTATGATTTTTTTACTTTAGCTATCTCCTTAGGAGTACCAGTAGCAATTACAGTGCCTCCATTATCACCAGACTCAGGTCCTAAATCAATAATGTAATCAGCTGACTTTATAACGTCCAAGTTATGCTCTATAACTACAACTGTATTTCCCTGATCAGTTAATTTTTGTAAAATATCTATAAGTTTATGTACATCATAAAAATGTAATCCTGTAGTAGGCTCATCAAGCACATATATTGTTCTACCTGTTGCTCTCTTTGATAGTTCATATGCAAGTTTTACTCTTTGCGCTTCACCACCCGAAAGTTCAGTAGCAGGTTGACCAAGTTTCATATAGCCAAGACCAACTGCTTTTAAAACTTCCATTATCTTCATTATTCTTGGTTGATTCTTAAAAAATTCATTTGCATCATCAATAGTCATATCAAGCACATCAAAAATATTTTTATCTTTATATTTTACTTCTAAAGTTTCTCTATTGTATCTTTTACCGCCACAGACTTCGCAAGGTACAAAAACATCTGGTAGGAAATGCATTTCAATTTTTTTTATGCCATCGCCCTCACAAGCTTCACAACGTCCACCTTTCACATTAAATGAGAATCTACCTTTGCTATAACCTCTCTCTCTTGCATCTGGAGTTGACGCATACAAATCCCTTATCAAATCATATACTCCAGTATATGTGGCAGGATTTGAACGAGGGGTTTTGCCTATAGGGCTTTGGTCTATCATTATAATTTTATCAAGTTGCTCTGTCCCCAAGATATCATCATGCTTTCCCGCTCTAGTATTTGCTCTATTTAAAGTCTTAGCAAGACTCTTGTAAAGCACTTCATTAATTAAACTTGATTTACCACTTCCAGAGACACCTGTTATGCAAGTAAATATAGAGAGTGGTATATCCACATCTATATTTTTTAAATTATTTTCCTTGGCACCTTTTATAGTTAAGAATCCAGTTGGCTTTCTATACGTAGTAGGTGCCTTAATCTCAACTTTCTTACTCAAATACTTTCCAGTGACGCTATTCTTGCACTTTTCAATATCAGATATTTTGCCACTTGCTACTAACTCACCACCATTTATTCCAGCATACGGACCAATGTCAACCAAGAAATCTGCCTCTCTCATAGTTTCTTCATCATGTTCTACAACTATAACAGTATTTCCAAGGTCTCTCAAATGTTTTAAAGTAGCAATCAACTTTGAATTATCCCTTTGATGAAGGCCTATAGATGGTTCATCTAGTATGTAACAAACGCCCACAAGCCCTGTACCTATCTGAGTAGCCAATCTAATTCTTTGTGCTTCACCACCAGATAAAGTTGCAGTCATACGCGAAAGTGCCAAGTATTCAAGTCCAACATCAATCAAAAAATTAACTCTTGTCTTGATTTCTTTTATAATAACTGCTCCAATCTTTTCTTGCACTGCAGTTAATTTAAGATTATTAATAAAATCTCTAAATTCATTTAATGGCAAATCACATATCTCCGCTATGTTCTTTCCACCTACTGTAACTGCAAGTGATGTCTTTTTGAGTCTTTGCCCATGACACTCTTCGCAAGGAAGCAATGTCATATATTCTTCATATGATGCTTTCTGTGCATCAGTTGACCATTCATTATATCTTCTTTTGCAAGATTCTATCACACCTTCCCAATTTACTTCCCATGTGTTGGTGTTGCCAACCGAAGATGTAAATCTCACATTGACCTTATCATCTCCTATACCATATAAAATTATATCCTTTTCTCTCTTGGTCAAATCTTTCCATGGTTTATCAAGTGACACTTTATATTTTTTTGCCACAGCCTTCAAAATAGCTCCAGACCACGAACCATCTTTATGTGAAGATGCAAAACCTGCTACTACAAGGCAACCTTCATTTAAAGATTTAGTCTTATCAGGTATCATCAAATCTATATCGAATTCCTGCTTATACCCAAGTCCGCTACACTTTTCGCAAGCACCAAATGGATTATTAAAAGAAAAAGACCTTGGCTCAATTTCCTGCATACTTATACCACAATCACTACATGCAAAATTTTGACTGAAGTTAAGCGCCTTACCACCTATCACATCCACTTGTAGTAATCCATCTGATAATTTAAATACTGTCTCTATACTATCAGTAAGCCTTCTCTCTATTCCCTTCTTTATAACCAATCTATCAACAACTATTTCAATATTATGTTTTATATTCTTATCAAGTTTAATTTCTTCATCAAGAGAATACTCATTGCCGTCAACCCTTACCCTTGAGTAACCGGATTTTTTTGCAGACTCAAATACTTTCTCATGTCTTCCTTTCTTACCTCTCACTACCTCTGCAAGTAATTGAACCTTGGTGCCTTCTTCAAGTTTCATTATATTGTCAACTATCTCATCAACTGTTTGCTTCTTTATTTCTTTTCCACAATTAGGGCAATGTGGCACACCTATACGAGCATAGAGAAGTCTCAAATAGTCATAAATCTCCGTGACAGTTCCTACTGTAGACCTTGGATTTCTATTGGTTGACTTCTGATCTATAGATATAGCTGGAGACAATCCCTCTATAGATGTAACTTTAGGTTTTTCCATTTGCCCAAGAAATTGTCTCGCATACGAAGAAAGGGACTCCATATATCTTCTCTGTCCCTCAGCAAATATAGTATCAAAAGCAAGGCTTGATTTACCACTACCAGATACTCCTGTGATAACTATAAGTTCATCTCTTGGTATATCAAGGTCAATATTCTTTAAATTATGTTCACTTGCGCCACGAATTTTAATCAGTTCTTTTTCCATTTTTATTCCTATATAAAGCTTTATACTCCCAAAATGCCATCTCTAAAGGCTGTAAACTTAAATTTTCCTATAGCATTTAAGGTATCAGATATATCTGGTATAGCAAATTTCTCTGCACTATCTTGCCTTTCCCCAAAATTTAAATTACTTTTTGCTCCTAAAGCTTCATGAACTTCTATTACATAATCTTTAAGTAATCTTGTATCATCGCTTGCTATATCATAAACACCTGTATGTGCATCCTTATCAATTAATTTATAAATAATGCTAACAAAGTCATCAATGTATAAAAAGTTCCACATATAATTACAAGAACTAAGTGACATATCAACATTTTCCTTACAATTCTTAACCAATGTTTTAATCAATGATGTCTCTCTATCCTCTTTGCCATATATTGAAAAAATTCTCATATGAATAAATCTCATGTCCAAAAACTTTGTTTCCTTTATAGCATAATCAGCAAATTGTTTTTTAGCAAGTCCATAAGCCGAATCAGATTCTTCAGCCTGAGAACCCGCAAATATAAATCTACTTGCATTGATCATCTTTGCAAAATGCAAAACCTTTATACTCATATCTACATTTAGCATTTGCTTTGCAAAATTATTTCTGTCAAGTGTTGATCCCCATGCAAAATGAATAACTGATATATCATTTCTGCTTTCCTTTATAACTTTTATATGTTCAAATGTTTCTGAATTAGATATATTATCAAATTCATTAGAACTTAAATCATTAAAATCCAATTTGATAATATTTAAACCTTCTATACTGTCTAACTCACTTATTTTTTCGGAGTCTGGCCTCACAATTCCAAACACCAAAAAATTTTTAGATAAAAGATACTTTGCAGTACTTCTACCTAAAAATGATGTTACACCTGTGATTATTGCAATTTTTCTTTTCTTTGCCATATTATTATAATGTGATTCGCCAATTAATTTAAATGCACTACTGCATATTATATCAACACATCTTAATACTGTCTACCCTTTTACGCACAATTTATACAGCGGACAAATATCACACTTTGGTCTTCTTGCTATACATATCTCACGACCAAGTGCTATAATATGTGTGTTCCACAAAACCCAATATTTTTTTTCCACTATTTCTTTTAATTTTTCTTCTATCTCTCTTACATCTTTTGTATTTAATTTAAATAATATATTTGATATTCTTGCCACATGAGTATCAACTGCCATGGCAGGTATACCATATAAATTCCCCAACACCACACTTGCCGTCTTTCTTCCTACACCTGGTAATGAAATCAAGTCATCAAAATCTTTTGGAATCTTTCCATCAAAATCACTTATAAGTTTTTTTGCACACTCAATTATATTCTTTGCCTTATTGTGAAAAAAGCCCACCGAATGAATATCCATTTCCAATTCTTTCTGACTTACATTGGCAAATTTATGCAAAGTATCATATTTCTTATACAAATCCTTATTGACAATATTGACCCTAGCATCTGTGCACTGTGCGGACATCATGACAGCAAATAAGAATTCATATGGCTTATTCTTGTGATATTGCAAATAAAGAGGTATTTCTTTCCCATACCTCTTTATCAACAATTTAACAATTTCCTTTGATTTTTCCCTATTTGTCATATACTACTATTTTTAATAAAAACACTTGAAGAATATGTATGTTTTATGTTATAATATCATTTTGTAAGGCCGATTGGTCAAGCGGTTAAGACGTCGCCCTCTCACGGCGGAATCCCGGGTTCGATTCCCGGATCGGTCACTAAGCAAGAGTTCTCTCTTGCTTTTTTTATTTTTCTATATACTCCATTATTTCTGTAAATACTTTACCAACTTTATCATGAATTACATAATTAATCCTTGACTCATTTGGAACTTCAGAAAGGTTTATTAATATCAATTTATTTCCCTTGTAATAATTAACAAATGAAGCAGCCGGTTGCACAACCAAAGTCGTACCTGCAATTATTAATACATCTGCATTTGAAATTGCCTCACAGGCTTTATAAATTGTATTTTGATCAAGCGCTTCTTCATAGAGAACTACATCTGGCTTTATAATCCCACCACAACTACAATGTGGAACTCCATCTGCCTTAAGTATATCTTCTACAGTATAACTCTTATGGCACTTCATGCAATAGTTTTTAAAAGAAGTTCCATGCAATTCATATATTATTTTGTTTCCAGCTCTGTGATGTAAATCATCTATATTTTGAGTTACTACTGCTTTTAACTTGCCCATTTCTTCAAGTTTAGCAAGTGCAAGATGTGCTGCATTTGGATTTGCTTTTAACATAGGTCCTAGGCATTTGTCCTTGTAAAATCTATAGAACTCCTCTGGGTTTTGCATAAAAAAACTATGACTTATTATAGTCTCAGGTGGATATTTATATTGCTGATTATATAATCCATCTACAGATCTAAAGTCAGGTATCCCGGACTCAGTTGAAAGTCCTGCTCCACCAAAAAAGACTATATTGTTTGATTCTTTAATTATTTTTGCTACATCTTCTACTACTTTTTCCATGATGCCTCCTTCGGGCGACTTTAATTTCCAAGTTCTATAGAAATTTCTGTAAACTTATTTAATATTTCTTTTACATTCATATTTTTCTTTTCTTCACCAGCTTTATCAATTATCGCCTCACCTTGATGCATCATTATAAGCCTTGAACCATATTCAACAGCATAGCGAAGGTTGTGTGTAACCATTATAGATGTGAGCTTATTCTCTTTTACAAGTTTATCTGTTAATTCCATTATAATATCTGCTGTCTTTGGGTCAAGTGCCGCAGTATGTTCATCAAGTATTAAAAAATCAATTTCTGACAATGTTGTCATAAGAAGTGATATGGCCTGTCTCTGTCCACCAGATAGAGAACCAACTGGCACATAACATTTGTCTTCAAGGCCAAGACCAAGTTTTTTTAATTTCTCTTTATAAAAATCTACTCTCTTATTGTCAACAAGTCTTTTGAGTCCAAACGACTTATTCTTATTTTCTGCAAGTGCCATATTCTCAATTACATTCATGCTTGGACAAGTTCCCATTGCCGGGTTTTGATACACTCTGCCTATACGATACATTCTTTTATACTCAGGCTCTTTTGTGATATCTTTATTATCTAAAACTATTTTTCCTTTATCAATATCTATTGATCCACATATAATATTTAGCATAGTAGTCTTACCAGAACCATTGGAACCAACTATAGAAACAAATTCGCCATCATTTATTTGCAAATTGAAATCATGAAATACACAATTTTCAGTCACTAAACCAGGATTATAATATTTATATATATTCTTTAACTCTATCATAATCCCCCCTTTACCTTACCAGCTTTTTATACTTCTTAGTATTTAAAACTATAACTATAAGAAGTAAAGTAGCAGTTATTATTTTTAAATCACTTGATGGCATACCAAGGAACAATGCAACTCCTATACATGCCCTATATATTATAGAACCAACAATAACACTTGTCGTTGGTTTCATCCTTCTAAACACATTCATAATTTGCATGCCAATAATTACATTGGCAACTGCTATGACAAGGGTACCAGTACCTGAACTTATCTCAAAAAATCCCCTATGTTGCGCATATATTGAACCTGCAAGTGCAGCAAACCCATTTGCAAGTGCAAGCCCTAAAATCTTTACATTCTCTTTATTCTTTCCAAGTGTAGTAACTAATACCTCATTATCCCCGACACTTCTAAGTAGATAGCCACTCTTTGTATCAAGATATAAGTCTAATAATAATTTTAATATAATCACTATAAGCAATAAAACAATTGCTACATTGAATGCACCAAGTAATGAATGCTTCGCAAAGGGATTTATCATCTTAAATATACTTAACTTTTGAAATATAGGAAGGTTTGCTCTTCCAGCAATTCTAAGATTGATAGAATACAAAGAAGTCATAACTATAATGCCAGAGAGCAAATCCCTAACTTTTAATTTAACATGTATTAATCCCGTTATAGCACCTGCTATACAACCCATTACAAAGCTAACAAGAAGTGTCATGAATGGATTGACATTATGAATTATCATCACTGCAGTAATGCACATTCCAAACGGAAATGTGCCATCCACAGTCATGTCTGGAAAGTCCAATATTTTGAAAGTAATATATGCTCCAAAAGAAACTAGAGCATATATTAAACCTTCCTCAATAACACCTATAAATAATTGCATCTTAACCCCTATTGAATTATATCGTTAAATGTCTCTGCTGCTCTAGTAGCAAATGATGGGTCTACATCAAAACCTAAATTTTCTATAACTTTTGTATTTAAATACAATGAAGCGTTCTCTATAACTTCAAACTTCATGGTATTTGCACTTGCCTCGCCCTTCAAAATCTTTGCTGCCATATGTCCAGTTTGCTTACCAAGTTCTATGTAATCAAGTCCCATTGAAGCAATACAGCCTTTATGAACTTGCTCAACTTCTGAACCAAATACTGGTATCTTCATTGCATTTGCTTTTTCAATAAGTACTGGCATATTTGCAACTACTGTGTTGTCAGTCAAATTTGTCATTGCATCAACCTTTGGCAATATAGCATCAACTGCAAGTGGCATATCAGATCCTTGATCAATTGATTGTACTACTATATTTACATTATACTTTGATGCTAATGATTTATACTCTTCTATAGCTGATATAGAGTTTACTTCACTAGTAGTATAAAGTATTCCTACATTTTTTGCATTTGGAAACATCTCAGTTATAAGTTTAAGTTGTGCCTCTACTGGAAGCTTATCACTTGTACCAGTTACATTTCCAGCTGGAGTACCATCTGCATTTGCAAGTTCTGCTGCTATTGGGTCAGTCACTGCTGTAAATATAACAGGTGTCTCAGTACCAGCAAATGTACTATAGGCAACTTGTGCCATAGGAGTTGCTATAGCCATAGCCATATCAACTTTTTGTGTTGCGTACTTGTTATAAATTTGTGCTGCTGCACTACCATCAGTTTGTGCATTATCATAAATGTATTGCACATTTGTGCCTTCAACAAATCCAGCCTCTTTCATTCCCTCAATAAATCCATTTCTACAATTATCAAGTGAGCCATGTTCTGCAAATTGGCCTATACCAACTTTGTAAACCTTTGGTCCCTCTTCAGTTTTTGCTACATTTGAACTACATGCAGTAAATACCATAGCTGATAAAATAATTAATGCTAATAAACTTTTCTTTTTCATAATTTTTTCCTCCAAATTTTCTAAGTTTCGAGTTTTTCAAAAATAAAAAACTCATACAGCATTTGCTATATGAGACGAATAATCAAAATATTATATCAAATATCTTTATCCGCGGTGCCACTCATATTGCCGTCCATCAACGGCCTCTCAAAGTAGTTTGGTCTCCAAAAGCCCATTCATCTATAATCCACTTACCGTTTTCCAGCTTCAGCACGGCTCTCTACAAGGCTTCAATATAGATTACTTCATCTTTTATCAACGACCTATTACCACGAATATGATACAATAAAACAAATAATAAATCAATAGTTTTATATCACTTTAAATTAAATAAAAGATAGGGGTTATAGCCCCTATCTCCTAAATCAAAAACTAAATTGATTTTATTTTACAGCTGATAATTAATTAATTTTTATTCTTCCCTCACCATATGGTGCAGAATAAGTCTCTGGTATCTTACCACCAAGGTTCTCTTTAATATAATCAACAACCAATGTATAGTCCTCAGCTACACCCATCTCTAAAACTTCACAGCCATCAAATGCAGTGTAACCGTCACCATGATCAAGAGCTGTATATGAAAGAGTAGCAAGTTTATATTTCTTATTAGGGTCTACTGGAGTGCCATTTATCATAAGGTTCTTTACTCTTCTTTCTCCTTCTATACCAGCGCACATACCATTGTCATCAACTTTACATGGGTCTGCAATAGATGTATCTAATTCAAATGTAATTCCAGATACTTGTGGGAATCCACCACTCTCTTTTGGATTTGCACGGCAGCCCCATTCCATAGCATCAAGTATTTGTTGACCAGTAACATTAAGTACACAAATAATATTTCCAAATGGTTGTACATTCTTTATATCTGAAATCTTTATGTCACCTGTATTTACATTTACTCTTATACCACCACTATTAGTATATGCACATTCAGCACCAGTTCTTACCTTATATGCATCTACGACAAGGTCTCCAAGGTTTGTCTCTTTCTTTCTTACTATTCTAACTGGTTTTCCAGCATCATCTTTCTCTTCTGGATCATTAATATATAATGTATAGTCAGTAGTCCCTATAACTTCTGACATTGCTTCACTTATTGCAGCATTCTTTGCTTCAATAAATTTGCTTATTCTATTATTATATTTTACAGGTTCTTGACCTTCAGCTGGTTTCTCATAAGATAATAATTCATGCTCAATATTGCCGTCCGGTGTAAATGTAACAACACCTAAGCATGCTAACTTTGTTCCTACACCCATTCTAAATACGTCTTTACCACTTTTATCTTTTACTGTAACTTGATCTGTGTCATGACTATGTCCGTCAAGGAATACATCAAATCCATTTGTATTTTTAATAATGTCTTCAAAGTTATATGGTCCTGAAGTCTCCTTCTTACCAATATGTGCTACTGCTATCACATAGTCTGCACCCTCAGCCTTTGCACCATCAATTGCCTCTTGAACTTTTTTGTAAAGAGTCTCTCCATTATTTCCTTGGAAGAAACCATAGATAAACTTTCCATTTGCATCTTGGAAATATTTTGGTGTAGAAGTAGTTAAAGTATCAGGAGTATTGATACCAACAAATGCAAACTTTACTCCATCAAATTGCTTAATAACATATGGTTTAAATACAAGCTTACCATTGTTATTGAAATTACAAGAAATGTATTGATTATTCAACTTTGCTGCATTAGTTCTAAATTGTCCCATTCCATAATCAAACTCGTGGTTACCCATTGTCATTATGTCGTATCCCATAGTATTTGCAATATCTACAAGATCCATACCTTTTGACACACTTGACAATAAACCACCTTGTAATAAATCACCGTCATCAATTAAAAGAGTATAGTCACCTTTTTCCTCATACTCTTTTCTTTTTTCATAAACACCTG
Source organism: uncultured Eubacteriales bacterium (assembly GCA_900313535.1). Lineage (GTDB taxonomy): Bacteria > Bacillota > Clostridia > Lachnospirales > Lachnospiraceae > UBA3633. Next base: position 4,164 of record OMRR01000040.1, on the reverse strand, counting down.
CAAGTGTCCAGTTGTCTTCCAAACCAACGTGAATGTCACTTGTCACAAGAAGTGTAAGATTATGCTGTAATTTCGCTTTTTCAGTGCTTACATTCTCAGCAACAGGTTGTACACTGCTGGTGGCTACGGCATTATTTGAACAAGCAGTCACTGCAACTAATATGAGTGCTGTAAATAAGCCTAATATACGCCTTTTCATAACATATCCCTCCCTAAAAGAATAACAATTATATTAACATTAATATTAACACTAGCATATTATTTTGTCAACAATGGCAATACATAGATATAGTGCTAAAAATATGTAAATATCTCAATTGTTAGCATTTAAGTAACTATATAAATATGTTTTTATCATACCATTATACAATTTTCTATTTTTAGTTTCCTTTCCAATATATTTCGGTGCATCTTCAAATGAGGTAATTATATGCATATCAAAATTATCAAGTTTACTATAAGAATTCTTTAGGTCTTTGTAAATTGGCACTATACTTTCTCTATCTTCAAGTCTTTCGCCATATGGTGGGTTACTTAAAATGATACCCCCGTTTAACTCTTTAACAAATGGCAGATCCGCAAAATCTTTTACAGCACAAGTCTCAAATCTTATCATTTCTGACACATCCGCTCTATCAGCATTTTCTCTTGCAATTCTTATCATATTTGGGTCAATGTCAAATCCAAATATTTTTATTTCCTTCATAGCAAGTCTTTCTTGATTGATATTTGAAAGTGCTTCTGCTATTGCATTTTTCCACATATCCTTAGCCACTACATTCCATGTCTCACTAACAAATGCTCTATCAACTGATGGTGGTATGTTGCTTGCAATCATTGCCGCCTCTATAGGTATAGTGCCAGAACCACAAAATGGATCAATTAAAACCTTATCTTTCCTAAACTCTGCAAGTTTTATAAGTGCAGCTGCCAATGTTTCTTCAATAGGTGCAAGGCCTGATTTAATTCTATATCCTCTCTTATGTAATGAATCACCTGTAGTATCAAGTCTTATACTGCAAATGTTTTTATTAAACTTTACTCTAAATGGATACTTACTTCCATCTTCAGTAAGCACACTTGTCTTATATGCCTTCCTCAATCTCTCAACCATAGCTTTTTTTGTTATAGATTGAATAGAGGTTGATGAGTGAAGTATAGAATTTTTATCTTGATTTGCCTTAGTAATTATAAACTCTCCATCAATAGGCACATATCTTTCTATATTAATCTTTTCTACATTTGAAAATAGTTCTTCAAATGTAGTTGCTTTAAAATTTGAAAGTTCAATCATTACTCGTTCAGAAGTTCTCAAATTAAAATTAAGCCTTGGCAAATCTTCTATGGTGCCAATGGCTTTTATCTCTCCATCGCTTACCTCAGAAATCTCAAGACCTAACTTTCTGATCTCAGACTTTAATACCTTTTCAAGTCCGAAATGACATATTAATATATAACAAATCTTTTCCATATTATTTAAAAATCTGGTATGAAACTTTCTTTTGCCACATCGCCTTCTTGTATATAAGCATTTTTTATTCCTAGTTCCAACATATAATCAGTAACTTTTTCATATTCTCTTTTAGTCAATTTCCTATTTAACTCTGGATAATTTTTAAGTTCTTTATTTTCTGTCATGGGTGTATATTGGCTCATTACACTCATATAAATATTATCACCATAAGTATCATATAAATACTTTATTATTTGTTTTGAATTCTCTGTATGACCTGGAAGTACTAAGTTTCTTACTATGAGTTTTCGTTCGTTTGGTTTGACAGTATCACAAGTAGTAGATTCTAGATTTACTTGCCTATACATCTCCTCTATACAAGTTTTTGCTACATCAGCATAGTTTGGCACCTTACTATACTTTTTACCTAACTCATTATCAAAATATTTAAAATCTGGTAAGTAAATATCTATAAGTCCATCTAGCTTTTTAATTTGTGAAATGATTTCATATCCACTGCTGTTATAAACTATAGGTAAGGTCAAACCTTTTGCTTTCGCTAATTTTATAGTTTCAACAATTTCGTTTACATATAATGCACCAGTAATAAAACTTATGCTTGCTACATTTTCATTTTGCACTTTTATAATTTCATCACTTAACTCATCAGCATTATACTGTATTTTTTTATCAAATGTATTTTGTTTTAAATCTTTACTTGTTAATCTTGATATCTTACTATTTTGGCAATACACACACTTCATTGTGCAACCATAAAAAAATATAGCAAAGGTTCCCTCATATCCTTCTTCAATGCCAGAGATAGGTTCTTCTTCCCACCTATGTTTCATTAGCTTTGCTATATACATTATCTTCTTCTTCCGCCAAGCAAAAGCCAAAACAATCCAACCACCAATAAGAGTCCAAGTGGTCCACTAAAAGCTAGTTCCCCTATGCCATATGCAAGCCTTCCCATGAAACTAAGTATTCCATAAACAATGATAAATATAACCAATCCGGCAATCACACAACCTATAGTACCATTTGTCCCGCCATAGAAAACTTTGCCGCTTCTTTCATTGTTATAATTGCGATTTTTTTCACTATAATCATTTGAGTCATTATAACTACCATTTCCATAACTATTACCACTATTTTGATAATTGTTACTTTCTATCGCATCATTACTCTGATTTACAGTTTTTATTGTCTTAGCTATAAGTCTTGGGTCACCAAGTTCCTCTATAACTTCTTTTTCGCTTCTACCTTTTTTTATCTCATCACTAATATACTTGTCATAATAATCAAGTTGATCATTTATAGCATCCTTTTCTAATGACATGGTTAATGAATCTTTTAAAACTTTTAAAAACTCTTCTCTATTCATATTTTTCAAATGCTAAATCTAGATATTACCATTAAACTAATATGTTACCCAAATGGCTGGACGTACCCCAAGCAAAGGTGAATTAACTACAAAATCATCTGTATACAAATAGCTACTACTATTTACACGCGATGTACAATTTTTAGGAGTACCAGTAGAACGAAGCCAATACACACTATTTCCATCAGCCCATTTCACATGTTCTCCTGCACTCTCAACACTATGGTTATAAACCCATAGCTTATTATCATAACTAGATAATTCACTATCAAGATTTTCTACATTTTTAGCATAATCAGTACCTTTGGTAGAAATATTCTTTCCTAACTGATATCCATATTCACTTTTAATGCCATTTCCAAAGTACTTTCTTACTTCTTCTTCGCTTAATAAAAATACTTTATCGTTTGTAGCACTATCAACATTGGTATTTACTATTTGACTCTTTTCGCTACTATCAAATGCATTATTATAAAAACTATCATTTAACCATTTTCTTATATCACAAGTTTCCCAAGTAACATCTTTCAATAAATTATTATAGCATTTGCAGTCAAGAATATATTTACTATATAAAAGTGCCTTATTATCTTGCCTGTCAAGCACTATCCACTCAATAGCATCTTTCTTATTTCCACTAATATCACTTTGTGGGTAAGTTCCAAATGTAACTGTTTCCATTTGATCAATAGTAGTATCAATACTGTATTCCATCAAAATTTTAACATTCTTAATACCATTGATACCTGAAGCACCAACTTGATTAGTTATAGAAGTAATACTATTACAAGATACTAACACTATAGTAGTCACAAAAGCCAAAACAACAATAAAAATTTTTTTCAACATATTATTTTTTCTCCTATATTACGATTGTATATCAACTTTAATTGATAACTCTTTTAACTGCTTATCATCTACTGGACTTGGGGTCTTAACCATAAGACAACTTGCATCCTTTGTCTTAGGAAATGCTATAACTTCTCTAATTGATTTTGCATGTGCCATAAGCATAACAACTCTATCAAGCCCATATGCAAGTCCTCCGTGTGGTGGCACACCATATTTAAATGCATCAAGTAAGAATCCAAATTGTTCATGTGCTTTTTCTTTAGTAAATCCTAAGATCTCAAACATTCTCTCTTGAATTTCAGGTTGATGTATTCTTATAGAGCCTCCACCTATTTCATTTCCATTTAATACTATATCATATGCTTTTGCACGGCAGTTCTCTGCATTTTTAAAGAAATCATCTATATCTTCATCCATAACCATTGTAAATGGATGATGCATAGCTACTAATCTTTGTTCTTCTTCACTATAT
>OMRR01000030.1 GCA_900313535.1 uncultured Eubacteriales bacterium | reverse complement strand
TCGGGTGGATAATGGGATTTGAACCCACGACCTCCAGATCCACAATCTGGCGCTCTAACCAACTGCGCTACACCCACCAAATCCACGTTTGCTTATTGTACTATTATTTCACAAAAAAGTCAATATTTTTAACTTTACAAATACTTACTTTCCTTGTATATTTTATATAAGGAAACCTTAAGTAATCCTTACAATTCGGAGGTACATATGAACAAGAAAATTATCTCAATATCGCTCATATTTGCCATGCTTATGCCAAATATGCTTGCTTGTGACAATATAGCTAAAAAAACATCAAAGCCAATAACTGCAGATACACCATATTATTCTGTCACTATTGGCAATGAAATAAGAGAGAGAAATGTATACATGGATTTGGAAATTGAAATCCCTAAGATTACATATTCAAATGAAGAAAATAATGCATTAATTGATAGCATCAATACAGAAATTGAAAGTAAGCTCAACACTCTGATTAATGAAGCTAAGGAAAATGCATCTAAGACATACACAACTTATCTTGAATCTGCTAAAGAGAATGCAAAAAAAGACATAGAGTATAAGTTGTCAGAAATTAAGAATAAATATAAAAACATAATTGGCGAAGAGGAAGTAAAACAATTATCTGAGTTTACAGCAGATGATGTGACAAGATTTCCTATGTTTGGTTATGACGGCTTTAGCAGATCTAGTTTTTCTAATGCCTTCCCACAATTTAATACTGATAATTTTCCACAAAGAAATAGATGGGCTACTCCAAATAATATAAATAAAGATAATTTCAAACAAAGAAATGAGAAATGGAATAAGACCCCAAATAATAAAAACGATAACAACAGAGGTCGTGTAGATGGATTTACAGGCACTGAGGATTTAATAATACCTGGGCTCCACAACAAAAATATAATTATAGTAGAGACAAGCGAATCAAAAGTTACAGAAACATCTATAAAAGTTGATGGCAAGCCTGGCAAAGCACCAAGCGAATTCCAAAGCGGGAACTTCCCAAGTGATTTTAAAAAAACACAGGGTAGAAAACAGGATGAAAGCATAGCACCTAGTGAAGAAACAAGCAATAAGAAAGATACAGCTAAAGAAAGTAAAGATACAAAAAAAGAAGGTAATACTGAAAGCAAAAAGATTAGTACAAAATCGGAAGTCACTGAAACTGCAAAGGGGAAGATAGATGAAAGTGAAATTATCCCTGCAGAGATAAGTGAAGCAGATGCAGATAAGGGGCTCACACTAGATGACTTCTACCGCGAGTTTGCTGCAATAAGAAGAATCAGAATTCCAGATGATTACACACTCGCAATTCAATACATACCTACTACTATATCTTGCAGATTTGAAGTCAAATGCCTTGATGAAGATTACTTATCACTCTTTATAGAACTTGGTGAGTCAAGGACCACCTCAAATATAAAAAGATTATTCTACAACATTGATTTAAATGATAAGAAAATCGTTACTATCAAAGACATACTTGGAAATAATTACAAAGAAAAGTGTACAAGTGCTATAACTGAAGCAATTAACAAGTGGTCAGATGAACAAAAATCAGCATTGATTGATAATTACAATATAGATAATTATATAAAAGACGATACTCCATTCTTTATAAACAATAACCATAGACCAGTGATACAGATAGAAAAATTTGTAATCACTATAGGTTCAGCGGGATACCACGAGTTCCAAATACCATAAAAAAAGGCGGCTGCAAAGCCGCCATTTTTATTATTCTTTTATCTCAACATTTTTTATATGTTTTTTATCATACAATATCGTACTAACTAAAATCAATAATCCAATAACAGAAAGTATCGCCCCCATTACAAATCCACTTGGTACATAAGTTACTTTAATCTCATGCATACCATTTACTATGTCAAAGCCAAGGAAAAAATCCATCACTTGCTTTGGTTCAACCTTTGTGCCGTCCACCATTATAGTAAAGCCCTTATCATATGGCAATGACAATATACAAGTTCCAGGTTCCTTTACATTCATTGTGTACTCTATACAAGTCTCATTAAAGTTCTTCATCTTATATTCTGCAAAAGAGTTTACTTTTTCAACTACTTTTTTAAGTGTATCAAAATTGAACCTAAACACTTCTATAAGTAACTGCGAATCATTGGTTTTATTTTTAAATTCAAGTTCAACATCACTTTCAAGATAACCAAGTTCTATAAAGAATCCTCTATTTAAATTTTTAAATGTCTCTGTAGTAGTTGGATATGTGACAGCTACCTCTTTTATACCTTTGTCTCTTACGAAAGCATAATAATCTCCCGCTTCAGTTGTCTTAAATTTCGCATCCACACCATTTATCTCTACAGTTTTCTTATCAAGTACAGTTCCTAATTTAAATGTTCTTGAAAAATTATTTTGTACTGTGGCAGGATTTCCTGATGACTTGTCATATTCAGTAAGAAAACTCTCTGGTAAGATGAATGATAATGGTAATACATCAAGGTTTTGATATAAATACACAGTGCCATCGTTTGCAATTTCTCGCATGTTCATGCTCTTATTATTTATTTCTTCTTTCTCAAATAATTTATACTTTACAGAAAGTAAAGAATCAGCAAATGGAGTTGATCCTGTGATTGAGTATGCATTTGTAGATGCCTCCATACCAAAACTCTTGTAAAACTCTGTGCCAGAAGCGTAAGCTGATGATGAGAAAATTGAAGATGTAGGGAAGTGCAAAAACGCTCCATCATCTTTGGTTTTCATCTTTGCCCTCTCGACTCTATAAAAATCATCAGTGATACCCTTTATGCTTGCAGTGATAGCTTTGATATTTGCCGTATTCTTCATGTAGTCATCTCTCTTTATAGTAGTTATAGAAGTTTGATACAAATTCATAAATGCTTCAAAACACACAAGCACTACACTGAGATATAAGAGCAAATTCTTATTTGAATTCTTACTCTTATATTTTAAGAACAAAATTAAATATAGCAATAACAATATTAAAGCTGCATAGATAGAATAAAAACCAACCTTTTCTGTTTTCAAAACCTTCTCTGCAAGTATGATAATTGCAACCGGTATAGTGAAACATAAGGTAATATCTTTAGTCTCAAAGCTTTTAAACTTAAATAATGGTTTTATAGCTATAGTAAGTATCAAAAAAGTATATATAAAACTTTGTCTACAAGGCAAAGAATTTGGATACTTAAATACATGCCATATATAATCAAGAGTATTTATTGAAAAAGATGCAAGGAAGAATAACAAGATAGTGGCGTAACAAATCTTCTCCTTAGTCTTAAACTTTTTTGAAAAGAAATACATAGCAAGTAGTGGGAGGCAAGCAATACCACTATAGATATTTGGCCAATTTTCTATGCCATTCTCCACAGTTGTAAATGGCAAATGTCTACTAATCGCCTCTATCATAGTGAAATATTCTTTTACACTTGATGGGAATGTAGAATCACTTGATGCTGTTGTTTTAAATGCAAAGAAAATTGGCAAAAGAAGTATTGAAGATATCATTACTCCTATCAAAGTACTTCCCGCTGTCTTTAAAAAATTAATTCCAATTTCTTTTATCTTTTTATTCTTTAACACACTATAAAATACAAAATACACTACAAAGAAGAAACATGTTATAGTGCCGATATAATAATTACAAAGTATTGAAAGTGCTAAAGTAATTATATATAAGTATGGTTTCTTGCCATTTTGCAAATCCTCAAATCCAAGCATAAGAAGTGGGAAAATGACTATGTTGTCAAGCCACATTATATTCCAATAATATGCAGCAATGTATTGGCTCATCGCATAAAATATAGCAAAAAATATCACCACAAAACTATCTGTCTTATATCTTTTGACAAGATAATAAGACATCGTAAATCCAGAAAATGCTATCTTTAATACTACCATTACAGTGATGAACTCTAAAGCATTGGCTTCAGGTACAAAGAATAATAGTATATTAAATGGGCATGCAAGATAGTAAGCAAGTAATGTGATAAAGTTTGTACCAAGTCCCACCTTATATGTATAGAATAAACTTTCAAAATTCTTTAGTTTGTTTTGCAGTTCTGCATGGAAAGGTAGATACTGATGATAAAAATCAGTTCTAAGTATACATCTATCCCCAAATGGAAATACATGTTTTGAAATGAGTATTGCCACCATCATTATAAGTGGCAACAAAAAAGAAAGGAGGAATATAGCACACTCCTTTTCATTTTGCTTATTAACTTTAATAAGATTTCTAAACTTGTTCTTCATTTCCTATTTCTTTCTCTTCTATCTTTTTAACTTTTTTAAATATGATAAACTTACTAAGCAAATAATTAAGTATTATAGCAACTACACTTGTAGATAGGTCAGCGTAAAACTCACAAGTCTTTGCCTCTGCTATATGATTTTTTAGTATCATTATGATTACTGCCATAAGTACCATCTTTATGCCAAGCGATGCAAGTCTTCCGCTATAGAAAATTGCAAATTCAGATATAACTTTTATAGGCATAAAGTTTAAGCTCTTAAATACTATAGTCTTATCAGCAAAGAATGCAAAAAGTGTAGATACTGTAAATCCAATCGCTTCAGCTAATATCCAGTTTAAGTTTTCAACTGTTATGGCTTCTGATAACTTTACATTAGTTAGATTAAACACTATGGTATGAATTGCCGTAGTCAAAAATCCTATATATAGATATAAAAATATTTCTGATAAAAAAATTTTCTTTAGTATTTTTTTAAACACAAGTGATATAAGCATAAAGAGTATCACGGCAATTAGCGATGCAAATACAGAAATAAGCGACCTATTTGCAGCTATAAACTCATTACCATTCTCTACTGCCTTGATAAGAAATATTCTCATTGTAAAAAACACTATGATGAAACCAATGATAGCGCTTACAGCTACAAATATATAATAACCAAAGTATCCGCCTTCTTTCTCACTTGGCGTCTCACTCTCATAAGTTTTGTTTACTTCTTCACCTGTGAGCTGTTCTTCTTTTTGTTCTTCAATTACTTCACTTGTCTGATTCTCAACGTTTTCCATTTTACTAATTCCTCTTGGCACTTCTAATGTTTTTAAAAAAATCTTTCAGTATGTTTTGGCAATCAATATCATCCATATATGTAACTTCTACCTTATGATTAAACTCATTATTATCAAGTATATTTATTATACTACCACAGCTTCCAGATTTTAAACTTCTTACACCGATTACCAATCTCTTAATCCTACTTTGCACTATGGCACCTGCACACATTTGGCAAGGTTCCAAGGTAACATACATAGTACATTCTTCAAGTCTAAAGTCAGAAAACTTTTTACATGCTTTCGATATAGCTATAATCTCAGCATGGCTTATTGCATTTTTATCTTTATTTCTTTTGTTGTATGCCCTTGCTACTATATCTCCATCTTTCACGCCTGCCTTCATAGCAACTTCACACATTTTCTTATTTTTTTTATTTTCCCTATAAACGACAATGCAGCCAACAGGTATATCACCACCACTGGCTGCAATTTTTGCTTTTTTCAAAGCCTCTTTTATATATTTTTTGTCTAAGTCATAATTCAAATCTATCTATCTTCTGACAATGCAGGAGGCGTAGCCGGAGTTAACTCCGCATCATCATCTTTTTTAATTACTATACCGCTTGAATTAGTTGACCACTCACAACCATCACCATCTTTTATTTTCTTTTTATTCTTCATTAATGTGCCACTTGAATTAACAAGATACGCCCTACCATTAATTTCTATAGCAGAATATTTTTGTTCAGGACTTGCCATCTGAACTTTTCCCTTAAAGTACAATTTATTGCTCTTTACCCCAGTAAATCCTTTTCCATCATCTTCAAAATAGAATGTAGCACCATCATTTGTACCATCTATACTACTATTGATGATACCAGTCTTCATTGAACAATCTTGTACATTTGGTCCAAAGTAATAATAATCATTGTTTACAGTTTGTATGCCATAAACCGCATATCCATATTCATTAAATAAGAATGTCTTATCTCCAAGTCTTACCTTTTGATATTTTCCTACAGGGGCTGTCCTTGGTTGACCTTGACCATTGAAGTAAAAATACCTTATATCCTTTCCTGGTAATACTTCAGTTGGTGGCTCTACTGCATACCAAGTATCAGTTACAGCTTCTCCAAATTTAAACTCATCAGTAGTATCCTCTACAAAATACATATAACCTTTCATAGCAGGTGTAGTATCTTTTATATGTCTCCAACCAGTTCTTATTATTCCATTTTGATCAAAACAATATCTTCTACCACCAACCATCTTGCTTATATATGGTTCATTTTCAGAAAAAATTCTCTTATTTGTATTTACATCAAAGTAAAACCATGCTGTCTTCTCCTTAGCAACTTCAGTAGCCCAGTCTCTTGGTATCTCAAGTTCTTGGAAGCCATTTACAAGGAAGCCATCTTCAAGGTCACCATAATATAGATAGTCTTCACTCCAACCTTTTACAAGTCTTCCCTCTCTATCAAGATAATACTTATATCCATCTACTTCACAAATTCCATCAAGTATAAATGCTCCTTCATTTCCTGCGTAGTACATCTCGCCATCTTTCTCTACCCAAGAATTAAACACAGCATATCCATCAGAGTTTACATAATATTTCTTTCTATCAACCTCTACTATCTTATCACGAGCAACTGAACCATCGTCCTCAAAGTAACGATAGTACTCTCCTGACTTTTCAAATCTTGCAGCCAAACAAATATTTGATAATGCTAAAATAAGGCAAACACTTAATAATGTTAAAATTGTCTTTTTCATATTATCTCCCTATATTTACCCACAAAAAAGGTAGACTTATAGTCTCCCCTCCATACCATTATTTTATCAATTATTATTAAAAAAGTAAAGAAAATAGCATAAAAAAAAATCACTTTTTTATATCGTTTACACCACCAAATATTGAAAATTCTATCAGTACATTTCCATCAAAATCCATATATCCATATTTAAAACCATTTTCAAACTTAAAATATGGCTTATCACTTATCCTTTCAATATATTTATAATCATAAGCTACTGCCTTACTATTGTCAGCATCTACAACAGTATATTTTTTATCTTTGTATGAATTGACATTTCTTACAACAAGATAATACTTAGAATAATCACCACCAAAACTTGAAAGATCATCACTACGCTTATCTTCTATATAACTACTACAATTACTCTCACGTAGCTTTGCATTCATATCTTTTGCATCTTTAAGTGCAGAGTATTCATCACTATACTTTTCAATCACTCGTATAATATTCTTCCTGGTTTCTAATAAATTCAAATTTTCATCATAAATCTTATATTCATCATCAAAGCATAGAACATTTGTAGTCTTCACCTCTTTTTCCAAAACCCTTACACCAGTAATAGTTTTATTAAAATGTAAGAGCTCGTTAAAATCAGTATCTATGACATAACTTTCAGATTCAGTGTCACCGTTTTTGTATTTCAAATTTTTTGTTCTTTTGGTAAATGCTATATAATTCTTTTTATCCTTACCTGGCTTATCAGAGTCAAAGTCAGATTCAGTTATATTTAGTAAATATAAACTACTATTTAAATTTTCGTACTTTAAATTAAACTTTTCATCATAAAAGTCACAATAAGAAAATGTCCCAAGGCTATCCTTAAAAATAATTATATCATCTACAGACTTATTGAAATTCGCCCATAAAGTATATGATTTCTTTATCTCTTTTATCAAGTTTAAATCATAATCATAAATATGAGTTTTATCATGCCAACTTGATATATATATTAGTTTTCTATTCTTATCTATCTGACATAGTTCCACATCTTTAAATACAATTTTTCCATCTTCACCATAGACATTTCTTACAAAAATTCCATCAAAATTTCTCTTTTCCACATATATTAATCTTTTATTATTACATTCAAATATTCTAAAATTATTGTCACTTTCATTTTCATTATATTTATGCCTTATGACACCCAATCTTTCAAACGAACTATCTAAGGTAATTGGCTTTATTTTCTTATCAACATTATAAATTATTATTTTATCAAGCTCAGCTATATCTGTGCTATCTTTATACTCAACTATATAAAACCAATAATTATCTATTGACTTTACTTCATATTTAGTATCTGCATCAATCATCTTGATAACATCTATTTCGCCATCTACAAATCTAAAAAGTACAATCTTATCATTTCTTTTTACTGAAAAAATACTATTCTCCATTATATTGCTAACTTTGGGGAACTGACAACCTTTTTCTAATTCAAATATCATTTTCCCATTTTTATCTACTAGTATATCTTTATCATCTCCCGAAAGTAAAAAATATATATCATCATCAGTACAATGATTTATATAGATAACTTTATCTACTATCTCTTTAGGGATAGTCATAAACTTATACTCTAATCTGAACTTTCTACTTATAGCTTTTTTAAATAAGTCAAGCAATTCCTCTTTCTCATAAAAAGCACGGCCAAACTTAGGTTTTTTGTAATTTAAAATTGCTCTATCAAACACATAATTTAAGTTCTCATCGAGTATCATATATGCAATTACTTCATTTCCTCTGCCCAACTCATTTTCATTCTCTGCATTAGTATTATAAAGTCCCATTCTGCGTCGTAGCAATAAGTATTCTTTGTCATCAACTGATATTATTTCAGCAATTCCGTAACCCTCTATTTCTTTTATCTTTTTTAGATTGCTATCATAAAACACTATAAGATTTGAATTTTCTGAAAATCCAAAGTATTTACTATAAAATACATAGTTGTTGAAATAATAATTATTATAATAGTTTTCAACAAACTCCATAATTTTAATTTTTCTACTGATATCAACGCACACTAACTTGTAATTTGAATCACGATAAAATAATTTATCATCAAACATAAATATGTCACCGTAGAGATAATTATCCAATTGCAAATCAAATTTAACACCATTCAAATCATAGAATTGCACATTATATGCGTATTCTTCATCTTCTAAAGTATAGTATTTTTTTGCTCTATATAATAATTTTTGCTCATTTTTTGATTTATCATATACAATGCCAATCATCTCCTCTTCTCTATTAGCTGTATATAAGAGAGTTTTACCATTCACATCATAAATTATGTCATTTTTCTTTTTGGGATTTGAAATCAATTGACATTTAATATTTTCTTCCTTAAATACATCACGCAAAGTCTTTGCATGACATACATTGATCAAAATAATGCTCATGCAAAATGTAATATATATGATTATCCTCTTATATCTACTCATATCTTACCCACATGCCAACAACAATACCTCCTTTGTCGGTCGCTTTAAAAGAATTATTATAAATGTCCATGTACACATTTGGGCCACCTCCTGAACCATCAACTTTATCAGTCTTCGTAATCAATCTATCATGAGGTGTGGCAGACCTGAATATAAACTTTGCTAGCAAAGATCCCATGATGTTGTCTGTATACTCTGGGTTTTCCCTTTTTGCATAATTGCTATAATAAAAATAATAATGCTTATCATTTAAATCTCTCGCCTCTTCTCTTGATATTAAAAAGACTTTATCATCCGTCCTTATCTTTTCTGTGCAATATGTAGTCTCGATACTTTTTTCATTATCATCAAATGCCATGTCAATAAAATCATTATTGAGCCATTTTCTAAGAGAACTCTCATCCCATCTTCCACTGTTATTCTTATCAAACTCTTTTACATCAATCGCATATGCAGAAACTAAAAATGCCTCTCCATATTCTTTCTTATAAATTACCCATGGTATTTCTTCAAATACTTCACCTGTCATATCATTATATGGATATTTTCCCATATATACGATATCACTCTTAGCCGATATTTTCATATCTGTAAGTTCAAATCTATAATGTATCTGATCATCTATACTTCCATTATCAATTTCTTTTAAATAACCATTATTTGTAGTCTTAAATTTATGCACATATTCATACTCGCCTTCATTCACTTCTTCGTACACATATTCTTTATATGTTCTATCATAAGTACCAAGTTTTAATACATCTTCATCATATTCACCATTATATTCTTTATTTTTAGCAGTCCACTTTAATTCAATTTTATCTTTTTTTATATTGGCAGTTTCCACATATACATCATCATATAGTATTTCACCTGACGGCATGACATAATATCCATTATACTTATCACTTAATTCTCTACTCAGCCTATACTTTCTAACATATGGATTATATTTTGATTTTAATTTTTTATTACTATAGTATTCTCTATCAAAAATCCATACATCTTGTAACATTTCCCCGCCCCTACTAAAAATGTAATCTTTACCATCAATGTTCATTACTGCATCTTTTACTATCATGCCAGTTTCATCGGTATACCTTATAGATTTGGCATACACTATGTAGGAATTTTTCATCAAATTCCCATCCTTATCATACACATATAAGTCCTTATCAAAAGAAAGAGATGGGACTGTTTCTTCTTTCCCATTTTTATACTTGAAAACATACTTATTGGAGTTTTCACCTTCATGTTTATTGTTTGTCATCACATCATAAACATACTTCTTTTTACTTAATGTCTTTTCACCTTGATTTCCTTTAAGTACACAATCCATATCAAAGAAGAAATCTTTACTTAGATATTCATTTCTAAGGAGTCTACCTTCATCATTGGCAAAATATGTTTTTCCATTATCTTCAATGAAAGTATTAACTAATACCTCTCCATTATCACCTACATAACAATAATAATCTTTATATTTATTCTTTTTTACCTTGCCATTTATATCAATATACACTAAATGAAATGTAGCATCATATATATTGTCTACCCTATGCACGCCCTTGTCACTTACAATGCTACCATTTATATCAGTTAAATATATTTTTCTTTTAATCCTACAAATACTGTTTCTTATAGGTTCTTCATTTTCATCATAAATAATATTATTTTTAATTACTTTTCCATTCAAATTATCACTTAAGTAATCAGCATCACTATTTGTCGCTATACTACTAGTCAAAACTTTACTATCTATGCCACTCACATAATAATATACTCCATCAAAATTATAGAAGCCTTCTTCAGTAACCACCATTCCAAATGGATTAATTAAATACCCATCATCAGTTACTTTCAAACCTTCAATATCATAGTCATTAATGCATACTATTTCCTCTGCATCATCCACAGTTTTTATAAGTTTGTCATTTGCATCGTAGTATTCAATCTTACCTTTATACAATGTAGGTCCATAAAATTTTCCTGTGTATCTGCTTCCTGCATACTTATCTAAATCACTATATATGACATATTTTACATCTTTATATTCATCTTTCACATCTTTCACATCAACATCCATTGTTTTTGCAAAATTTTGAATCTTTCAAATGCTTTGTATTCCTCAGTTCTATAATTGAAAGTGAAAACTGAAAGCAATAAATGCAACATAAAAGAAAAAACCAAAGTTACCATTTTAATTTTACTAATTATAATATACATATATTTTAAAATAACCTCTAAAAAAGTTGGTATCTGAAAAATAATTTCAAAATACTCACTTTAATTCTAATTCTGTGTTTTATAAATTGTAGTCGCACCCTCAGGCAATATATTACCTGTGCTTTTTACTAAAAGTCCTATCTCATACGATTCTGATGTACCTTTTAAATTATTTAATTTCGCTGCATTATTTACTATGTAATCCATGACACTTGCTTGAAGCCCTGTCGTATAAGAATTCAAAACAAGGAATGAATTTTTATCGGCCAATAGCTTGATAGTCAACTCTACAAAATCATATATAGAGTCTTCTAGTTTCCACACCTCACCATTTGGTCCTCTACCATATGATGGAGGGTCCATGATTATGCCATCATATACATTTCCTCTTCTAATTTCTCTCTCTACAAATTTTTTACAATCATCAACTATCCATCTAATTCTATCACTTGCTAGTCCAGATGAATCTGCATTTTCCTTTGCCCATGTGAGCATCCCCTTAGACGCATCAACATGTGTAACCTTGGCACCTGCAAGTGCTGCAGCAAGAGTAGCTCCACCAGTATATGCAAATAAATTCAACACTTTTAATTCTCTATCGTTTTTTTTACAAAAATCATATATAAAATTCCAATTGACTGCCTGCTCTGGAAATATACCAGTGTGCTTAAATGTAAACGGTTTTAAGTTAAACACCATCTTTGCATCTTCATTTAAGTTATAACTAATCTTCCAAGTCTTTGGCAAATCTATAAACTCCCAGTTACCACCGCCCTTAGAGCTTCTATGATAAATTGCATTAACTTTATATTTTTTAAAATTTTCTGGATGCCAAATAGCCTGTGGGTCAGGTCTTCTCAAGATATACTCACCAAATCTTTCTATCTTTTCATTATCACCACAGTCTAAGACTTCATAATCTTTAAAATTTTTTACGTACTTTATCATTATCTATTTCCAACCAATACCTTATACTCTTTACTAAAATGCTTTTTCATAAAGTTAGACAAGTAATAATTTACAATTATACAAACTATAGGCGATGCAAAGAATACAGATAACTCTATAGGATAAAAGAAATCCCCTGGCAAATATTTATACATTATAAACTTCATAAGTATAATCATCGCCTTAACTATAGCATAGTGTATAGCGTATAAGAAAAATGTCTCTTGCATAAACTTATATACTTTATTGTAACTAAATAATAAGTCACATAAATAAAAAATCATAAACGATACAGCAAGTCTTACCAATATGACACTCAATATGAAAACTGTCCTAAATGAAAAATTGATAGTTACTAATTGTCTTGCAAATCTGTTTAGTACAAAAACCAATACACTTATAATAAGTGCATATATAAAATCCTTCTTGCTGATAAATAAAACTTTTCTTTTGTTATAGTATTTTGCAAATACTGCTCCTGTAAAATAATATATGATTGCATCCTCATTTACATATGGTATATCTATATCAAATATTATAAGTAATATGCATACTATATAAAACAATGCTATAGTACTCTCTTTTCTAATCACTATTTCAAAAAGTAAAGAAAGTATAGTGAGAAGTATTAATTGATATATAAACCAAAATGAAGGATTGTACTTATAATTAAATGCTGCATCAACTAACTCTGCGATACTTACACCCACGCCAGGGTTAAAAAATAAATGTATCCCATAATATATTACATTCCAAAGTAGAAATGGTATTAGTAAGGTGTACACTCTTTTACGCAATTTTCTTTTCACATCATAGGTATTGCCAACATTTCGCATAAACAAAAAACCACTTATTACAAAAAAAAGTGGCACAGCAAACTGCCCAATGCCAAACTCTGCAGAAAACAATCTCTCAACTTTTGACTCATTATTAATTGAGTGTATTAGTATAACTAATACACTCAATATAAAATGTAAATATGAAACTTTATTCTTTTCTCTAATTGGCATTACTATGAGATTCTGTATATTGTTTGATTCTTGTCTTTATCTTTCCATATGGATCAAGATATTGACTTATAGAACTATCGTGATTAATACTCTCAATGATTCTTGCTATATATTCTGTCACATCTACGCTTATATACCAATCCCTGCTTGCTAATTCTGGCAATTGATATATACAGTTTGTAGTAAACACTCCATCAATGATTCCCTCTTTATATGCTGCATCAAATATGTCTATACCTTTAGTAAATAATCCAAAAGTACAACATGCAAATATTCTTTTTGCCTTTCTCTGCTTTATACTACGAGCAGTCTCTATAAGTGAGTCTCCAGATGCTATCATATCATCCATCACTATTATGTCTTTACCCTCTACATCTGCTCCCATATATTCATGAGCTACTATAGGGTTCTTGCCATCTACTACTTTGCTGTAATCTCTTCTTTTATAGAAGAAACCAAGGTCAACCCCAAGTACATTTGCGCAATAAATATTTCTTTGCATAGCGCCTATGTCTGGAGATATTATAGCGAGGTGGTCCTTGTCTATCTTTATATCATCGTATTTATTTAATATGGCATTTATAAATTGATAATAACAACTTAATGAATCAAAACTTGAAAGTGGTATCGCATTCATCACTCTTGGGTCATGAGCATCAACCGTGAGAATATTTGACACTCCAAGGTTAGTAAGTTCTTGCAACATCATGGCACAGTCGAGTGACTCTCTTTTAGATCTCTTGTGCTGTCTTGACTCGTATAAGAATGGCATGATGACATTTATTCTCTTTGCCTTACCATTGGCAGCTGCTATAACTCTCTTCAAATCCTGATAATGGTCATCTGGCGACATATGATTAATATGTCCAAACATTTCATATGTTGCAGAATGATTAACTACATCAACTATTATAAATATATCAGCACCACGTATAGTTCCATTGATTACACACTTTGCCTCGCCTGAACCAAATCTATCTATCTCAGGCTCCAATATATATGAATCCTTTATAAAGTCATCAGCGAACACATCATAAACCTTGTTGCTAACTAATAACTTTCTCCATTCAAGGATAAAGTTATTAATGTTTTGAGTAAAGGTCTCAGTTCCTTTAAGTGGCATAAGGCATAGTGAGCCAATTGGAAACTCTCCAAAATATTTACTTTGAATTTCATTAGATGTTGACATCTTTAACCCCCCTTAAATCTTCTCCAAGTAAAAAGCACTTAATATATAAGTGATCAAGCCTTGAATATGTAGGTCCCAAATATCTTTCCTCTATATCTCCCATTTGTAAATTTGTAGTGATGATTGTAGATTTTTTATCATTTAATCTCTTATCAACTATATAATTAATTGCTGAGTTTGTAAAATCGGAAGTCTTTTCAGTCCCAAGGTCATCAAGTATAAATAAATCACAAGATACTGCATGTTGCAATAATGGCTCTCCATCATAATCTGGCTTTAGCGTATTAAGGTATTCATTCACATTTACATATAAAACTGACTTATTAAGTTTCAAAGCCTCTGCGCCAGCACATCTTGATAAAAATGTCTTTCCTGTCCCAGTGCCTCCTATAAAAATAACACTATATGGTTTCTCATCCATATATTTTATGCCAAGTTTTATATTTTCTACTACCTGCTCCATATATTTCTCATATGGGATGTTTCCAATCTTTACATCTGGCTGTCTGTAGAAAGATTTATCAAGATTATCAAAGTTATCATCTTTTATATAGTTTTTGAAATGCGAAATGTTGTCAAATAACTCAATCTCTTTTTGCACAAAACAAGAGCACTTTTGATCATTTATACGACCAGTGTCCTTACACTTTTCACAGTTATAAGGCACCTGTAAATAATCATCTTTCATGCCGTGCTCTTTAATATAAACTAATCTTTGCTTTTTTACTTCGTCGAGTTCTTTTTCTAGATTGTCAGTTGGAGATTTTGATAACTTAGCTATACCTATATTTAATTCAAGATCCACGATTTTTAAATCCATATCTTTTAGGGTTGGATTCTCATCATAGATTTTAGACTTTCTATCATCGTACTTTAAAAGATTATTGTTGCGGATATTTTCATATTCTCTTTTTATGTCCACATAGCTATTAAACAACTCTCTCTCCTATCACACCTTGTACTTACCATTTAACATAGAATCTATCAATTTCTGGTCATACTCTTTTCTATTGATAATATTTGATTTAGAATTCGATTTGATAGCCTTGATACTTTTTGCCTTTCTTTGCGATTCAAACTTCTCTACATACTTCTTTGCCGCGTCAACTGACTTTATGCCTTCCTCATACCAAGATGATGCAACTGTAGCCATATAGTTAGCAGCCTTTGAATTATTGTTTGAACAAAACTCTAGTAAATACTGTATAAGACCTTCATCAAATCCATACTCATTATAGCACTTAGCGATAAGTCTTTCCTGTCTTTCTGATACAGTCTGTCCGAGCAACTTTTCAGCAACAAATAGCAAATCCCTCTCTATCTCGTCATATGACTTTCTATTTTTACTAATCAATTCTTTTTTCTTAGTTTGGAAATCTACAAGATTCTCAGTTTTATCTTTTGTGCTTTCTTTTTCAACTTTATTCTTTATCAAGCACTCTTTCTTCATAATCTTTTTCTTTATCCAGTATTTAAGTGCCATCTCTATGACATTTTCATCTAAGTCGATTTCATTTGATGCATCTTCTATAGTATAACCTTCTTTTACACCCTTCCAAAGATAAAATAGAAATACTTTTATATATTCAGATTTAGTATCAGATAAATACTTTTCTAAAAATTCATTAGGTATTGTGACATTACTGCTAAATAAATCATCGTAAAACTCTTCCATCTCTTTCCTCCCCCAAAAACTTTCCTGCAGAATATATCACAAGTTTTATTAAATTTTAATAACTATATAAACAACTTTATAACAAAAATTTTTTTTATTTGTTGATTACTTTTTTTTATAAAAAAATGATTTATTCATACAAATTATTTTATATTCTCTTTTTTATTTTTATCATGTCAAAAACCTTATATACATCGCCTGCGCCCATAGTAACTACTATATCGCCTTTCTGGGCTTTCTCGCAAACTTGTTCACTAATTTTCTCGAATGTGTCATAATATTCGCAAAAATTATTTAAATTATCTTTATTCGATTTAATTCCATCTACTATATCTTTTGAACTAACTATCCCAAGGTCTTTTTCTCTTGCTGGATATATCTTAGCAAGTATTGTCTTAGGTGTAGAGCCCAAAACTCTTATAAAATCCGATAATAACGCCTTAGTTCTTGTATATGTATGTGGTTGGAATATCAAATATAAATTATTGTACTTGATTTCTTTTAGTGCATTTAAGCTTGCCTCTATCTCAGTTGGGTGGTGTGCATAATCATCTATATAAGTTATACCATCTATAATAGCCTTTACTTCAAGCCTTCTTCTTGCACCTTTAAACTCTTCCAAACTTTTCTTAATTTCTTCAAATGTAAGCCCCATATGTGATAATAAAGCATATGCAGCCACAAAGTTTAACGCATTGTGCTTTCCAATCATTTTCTGTCTCATTCTGCCTATAAACTCTTTTCCCTTATATACATCAAATGATTGATAATGTCTATCGTCATAACTTACATTTTTAAAATAATAATCAGCGCTTTCATCATCCCCATATGTTAGTACTTCTGCCTTAGTGTTTTGAGTTAAGTAGCCTATGTTTTCAATTCTATTATTGATTATTAATAAACCATCATCTGGCAAAAGTTCAACAAACTTTTTAAACGATGCCCTTATATCGTCAAGGTCCTTAAAGAAGTCTAGATGATCTTCCTCTATATTAGTTATTATCTCAGCATTTGGACAGAAGTCTAAAAAACTATTGGTATATTCACAGGCCTCTGCTATGAACATATTTTCATTTTTGCCAATATGTGAATTGCCACCTATTTCATCAACTATCCCACCCACATTTATAGTTGGATCTACGCCCTTATCATACATTACCTTAGACACAAGGGCTGTGGTTGTAGTCTTGCCATGAGTTCCTGCTATGCAAATCCTTTCTTTATAATTTTGCATTATCATACCAAGAATCTTTGACCTTGACATTAATTCTATATTTTTATTCTTAGCTTCTATAATTTCTTCGTTGTCATCATGAATTGCCTTAGAATACACAACTATATCTATATCATCAGTTATGTTTTCTTTTTTATGTCCAAAATATACTTTGATTCCCTTATTTTCAAGTTCTTTAACATTTGCATTTTCACTTAGATCAGAGCCAACTACAGTAAATCCATTTTTTAATAAAATCAAAGCAATGGCACTCATAGATATACCACCTATGCCAATGAAATGAACTTTTAACTTTTTGCTAAAATCAAATTTCATTATAATCTCTTATCACTCTTTCTTGCTATACCCATAAATATCTCTTGCAACAATTGAACTATAAGTACAAGAAGCACTACTGTCACAAGCATTACATCTTGATTGTATCTATAATAACCATATCTTATAGCAACATCACCAAGTCCACCGCCTCCTACAGCACCTGCCATAGCACTATATCCTAAGATGGTAGTTATTGAGATGGCTGCTCCTATAAGTAATGATGGCTTTGATTCAGAAAGCAATACCTTTCTAATTATTTGCATATTAGTTGCACCCATAGATTTTGCTGCCTCTATAACTCCAAGGTCAACTTCCTTAAGAGATGACTCTACCATTCTTGCTATATATGGGCTTGCAGATATTACAAGTGGTGGTATGACCGCCTTAGCACCTATAGTGCTACCTACTATCGCTTTTGTGAGAGGTAAAACCAATATAAGCAAAATCAAAAATGGTATAGACCTAAATATATTTACTACCAATGAAAAAGCATTATATATTACTGCATTTGGAGTAAGCCCATCTTTCGCTGTGCAATATAATAATACCCCAAGAGGTATACCTATGGCATATGAAACAAGCGATGACAATAAAGTCATGAAAAATGTCTCATTTATTGCTATAGTATATAATGATATATCAAATGCGAGAAACATTACTCTACCTCCCAATAAGTTAATTGTCTTTTATCTAAAAATTCTTTCATCTTTAACTGTACCATTTTATCATCAGGCAATTCTATAACTATCTGTCCAAACGAATTTCCATTTATAAGTCTTGTATTTGCATAAAGTATACTAACTGGATGTCCTGTCTCAAGTACCATATTTGCTATAGTAGGTTCATTAGTCGCTGTACCATCAAATGCAAGTCTTAGACATGTCTTATTAGTCTCTTTTCTAAACTCCTCTTCTCTATTTTCAGCTGCTCCAAATATCAATCTCTTTCCTATATCAGACTTAGGAGCCTTAAATACTTCCTTTACACTTCCCATCTCAACTACTCTACTTTGGTCAAGTATAGCAACTCTGTCACAGACACTCTCTATAACATTCATTTGGTGAGTGATAATAACTATAGTGACACCAAGTTCTCTGTTGATTCTCTTCAATAAATCTAATATCTGAGCAGTAGTTTTAGGGTCAAGTGCTGATGTAGCCTCATCACAAAGAAGAACTTTTGGATTTGTGGCAAGTGCTCTCGCTATAGCTACTCTCTGTTTTTGTCCACCAGATAATTGTGATGGATAGGCATTTGCCTTATTCTCCAAGTCAACAAGTTTAAGTAATTCCTTTACTCTCTCCATCGCTTTTTTATTATCCACACCTGATATCTCAAGTGGGAATAAAACATTTTTCATAACAGATCTCTGTTCAAGCAAATTGAAACTTTGGAATATCATGCCAATCTTTCTTCTCACATTTCTAAGCTCTGCATCTTTAAGTACACTTAAATCTTTATCTTCAAAATATACCTCACCCTCGGTTGGCTTTTCAAGATAATTAATCATACGTACAAGAGTAGACTTTCCTGCTCCAGACAATCCTATGATACCAAAAATCTCTCCCTCATTTATAGAGATATTGATGTCCTGAAGTGCCAATATACTATCGGTCTGAGATTTAAAAACTTTTTTTAAATTTCTAATTTTAATAATCGCCATATACTCACCTTAATTCTTTGAAAACTCCTGTAACTTTAAATTTTTATTTCTATCAAGCACCATATTTATTGACCACTCATGAGCAAATAACAAAAGTGGTCTATCCTTCATGTCACTAACTATCTTCATATCAGATGTACCAGATATCTCCGACAATTTAATCTCAGTATAATTCTCTATCCATCTGATAAACTCATAAGGTAATATATCAAGTTTTACATCTACATTATACTCATTTTTAAGTCTATATGTCAAAACTTCAAATTGAAGTTCACCTACTACACCTACTATTATCTCTTCCATGCCACTATTTACATCATGGAATATCTGTATAGCTCCTTCAAGTGCAATCTGCTCTATACCTTTTACAAATTGCTTTCTCTTCATAGTATCCATTTGCTTACATCTTGCGAAATGTTCTGGTGCAAATGTAGGTATGCCCTCATAGAGTAACTTATCGCTCTTAACTGATATAGTTTCACCTATCGAAAAAATGCCTGGGTCATAAAGTCCGATTATGTCACCAGCATAGGCCTCATCCACTACCTTTCTCTCAGATGCGAACATAAGATCTGCTTGATTAAGCCTTATTTTTCTCTTAGCCACATTTATATTTACATCTATACCCTTTTCAAACTTTCCAGAGCATATTCTCATAAATGCAATCCTATCTCTATGTGCCTTATTCATATTGGCCTGTATCTTAAACACAAAACCTGAAAAATCACCTGAGGTAGGTTCTATAACTCCGAGATTACTATTTCTCTTTAGTGGTGGTAAGGTCATATCTATAAACGCATCAAGAAACTCACCCACACCGAAATTTGAAAGCGCTGATCCAAAGAATACCGGTGTCAACTCTCCTCTATCAACTTTTTCTTTGTCATAAGGGTCTGTGGCACCATCAAGCAATTCTAAATCTTCATTTAATTTACTTATATATTCTTCACCTATTTCTTTATTTACAAGTTCTACATCGTCCAAAGAATACTTCTTAGTCTCAAGTTCCTTAGCACCAGAATTTTTTGCCACATAAGTAGTTATCATCCTATCTCTTCTATCAAATATTCCTTTGAAAGTCTTACCGCAACTTATAGGATAATTTATTGGGCAAACTTTTATGCCAAGAACTTTCTCAATCTCATCCAACAATTCAAATATATCTTTTGCTTCTCGATCAAGTTTGTTTATGAAAGTAAATATAGGTATATGTCTCATAGTACATACTTTAAAAAGTTTTATAGTCTGTGGCTCCACACCTTTTGCACTATCTATGACCATGACTGCCTGATCAGCTGCCATAAGTGTTCTATATGTATCTTCTGAAAAGTCCTGGTGGCCAGGCGTATCAAGTATATTGATACATTTCCCCTTATATTCAAATTGCATTGCAGATGAAGTTACAGATATACCTCTTTCCTTCTCTATCTCCATCCAGTCAGATGTTGCCATCTTCTTTGCTTTTCTGCCTTTTACTGTGCCTGCAAGATTAATAGCACCACCATAGAGCAAAAACTTCTCAGTGAGTGTAGTCTTTCCTGCATCCGGGTGACTTATTATAGCAAATGTTCTTCTTCTATTTATTTCCTGATCGTACATTTATTTTTCCCTTCACAAAATATAATAGTCGCCATAGAAGGCGACTATAAAATTATATGGACTTTAAGTCCTTTCATGCCTATTTACTTTTTATCGTAATTATTTACTATAAAACTTGGAAGTATATCTTTTGAAGTAGTTGGCTTCTTTGAAAATCCAACTTTACTCAAATCTACATTTAGACTGTCAACACTTACTGAATCTCCAGTAGGTCCAACTGTCTCTTTCACCTCTTTATTTGTTTTTTTCTTTGGTGAGAAGAAGAAATGACTTGGTGATTCTTGATCTAAATTAATTTGAGGGGTACTCTTCACAACTGGCTCTTGCATGAAACTTGGAGTATTGTTTATCGGCATAGAGTACTGATTATTATATTGGAAATTAGTACTTGGTTTATATGCTGGATAATTATTAACTGTATCTCTTATACCAGTAGCTATGAGTGTAACTGTCACAGCCTCTTTCATAGATGAATCTTCTCTCGCACCAAATATAATATTTGCTTCTGTGCTTAACTTTGGTTCCATCTCTCTCATAGCTGCATCTACATCCATAAGTGAAACTTCTCCACATATACTTATAATCAAATCAGTAGCACCATCTATAGTTGTATCGAGAAGTGGCGATTCCATTGCCTTCTTTATAGCTTGGCTAACTCTATTCTCACCCTGACCTTCTCCTACTGCAATATGTGCAAGTCCCTTGCCTCTCATTACTGTTGATACATCTGCGAAATCAAGATTTACAAGTGCAGGTAAGTTGATCAAATCAGTAATTCCTCTTATACTTTGTTTTAAAATCTCATCTGCTTTTGCAAATGCTTCTTTAAATCCATCTTTTACATCTACTATATTTAATAATTTATCATTAGCTATACTAATAAGTGTATCTACATTTGGATATAATTTATTGATACCTGCAATCGCTCTTTGCATTCTCACCTTACCTTCGAATCTGAAAGGTTTAGTAACAACTGCAACTGTAAGTATGCCTTCTTCTTTTGCTATGCTTGCAACTATAGGAGCAGCACCTGTACCAGTTCCACCACCCATACCACAAGTAATAAAAACCATATCTGCTTTTTTCTGTGTCTCTGTCTCTCTGAGCACAGCTCTTATTGCTTCTTTAGATTCATTTGCAGCGCTCTCACCAATCTCAGGTAATGCACCACAACCTCTACCACCAGTAATTTTCTCACCAATGGTTACTCTCTTTGATGCTCTACAGTGGCGAAGATCTTGTATATCTGTATTAACTCCTACAAATTCTACTCCTTTAACTCCATCATCAATCATTCGGTTTACTGCATTATTACCAGCTCCACCGATACCCAAAACTACAATCCTTGCTACAGGATCGTAAATGTTATCTTGAACTGGTGCAGCCGATCTATTAGGGTGCGCTTCGTATGTGCTCATCTTAACCCTCCTATATATACATCTTTACTATTTTAATACAAAATTGACAATTATACAAGCATTTTTGCTACCCATTTCCCTATAAAAATGCTTATTTTTAAGCAATTTTTGGCTATATACTCACTTTAACTATTCTTTTTAAAGATATATTGTTCATCAAGCATATTCTCTTTTGCCTCTGACAAATCAAGCGTTCCATTAAGGTCTTTAATCTGTGGATATATGTCAAGTAATCTTTGTAGTTTTACTTCCATATTTCGCACATCGCCCATCTTAACTGCTATATTTCCTATGTATACATAAAACTCAAAACCCTGTCTTATCTCAAGTAAGTTTGCAGGTAGGTCACTTTCCTTTAGGAAACTTGAGATATTTAATATTGCATTCAATAATTTTTTATCAGTAAATTCTATTTTTTCTCCCACACCTCTATTTTTAAAATCAATTCCTGTCACTTCCAAGATCCCATCCTGTCTCTTTTCACTGATTTCATTTATATTTCCTTCATTATCAAAATATAAATTGCTCAAATCTCTACGTACAAAACCCACAGTCATATTTTCATTCACATGTACAACTATGCTTACAGGATTTAACCATTCTATGTTATAGGAATTTATGAGTGGTATTTTTTTATGCTTCTTAAACTTATCCTTTAAATATAGCATTGCACTAATTCTATCAGTATTTTTTTCAAATATAGCAGATGCTATGACTATATCATCCACCTTTGTATTACCTTCAAAACTTATATTTTTAATTTTTACATTAAAAACTAAAGCCACAAGGCCTACCACTATCATTAGTATGATTACTTTTTTAATAAACTCTCTCATATCTCGATATGGACATTATAATTCCAATTTCAATAAACAACACTATAAGTGAAGAACCACCATAACTTACAAATGGTAAGGTTACTCCAGTGTTTGGCAAAAGATTGGTCACAACTCCTATATTTAATATTATCTGCAATGCTATATGAATTGCTATGCCAAATGACAAAAGTAAGGATGTCATATTTTTTTGTCTTGAGCTAATGAAAATAATTCTATAAATCAAAACTATATAAAGTACGAAGAATAATGCAGCGCCAACTATGCCAAGTTCTTCACACAAGATAGTAAATATCATATCATTTTGTGCCTCTGGTATAATCGCTTTTTGTATAGAGTTTAGATAACCTCTTCCGCTTATACGACCTGAACCTATGGCATATATTCCCTGCAAAGTCTGATATGCTATGTCAGGATAACTTTCTGGTGCCTTCCATGCAAAAATTCTACCAGCCTGATATGTTTTAAGTAAACCCGCCACACTCAAACTTTTTGCCATCGGATAGGCAAATACGTAAAACAAACATATAAGTGTAAGTATAAATATAAATATCAATTTCTTTTTTGAAACTACAAAGATAAGTGAAGTAGCAATTATAAACAAAATGATTCCAGTAGATAAGTTACTAAGTGCAACTATAAATGTTGGCACATATGAGACAAATAACACTCTAAGGAAATTATCTTTATTGTCAAAGTCTCCTTTGATCTCAGTAAGCACCTTTGGTAAATATATAATCATCGCAAGTTTCATAAGCTCAGATGGTTGAAATATGATACCTCTAAGCATTATCCATCTACTTGATCCTCTACTTATCCTTCCAGCAAATGCAGTGACAACTACAAGCACAAGACATGCGACATATATATATCTTGAAAACTTCATATATACTTTATATGGAATAAAAGAAAAAAGTAAAGCTATCAAAAGCCCTACTCCACAAAATACTGCCTGCCTTACAAATAAGTATATTGAACTATCATATATCCTAAGTGACGATACACTTGAAGCAGAATATAATACTATCAATCCAAATGCGCAAAGAAACAGCACGCAGGTAAATACAGTATATTCAAATTTGCCTTTATTTGTCTCTGTCATTTTAAACTCATAACTTTTTCTTTAAACTTTTCTCCTCTTTCTTCATAGTTCTTAAACATATCAAGAGATGAACACGCTGGAGATAAAAGTACATTGTCACCTACATTTGAATAACTATTTGCTATGTCTACAGCCTCATCTAAAGTATCTGCAAATATTACATTATTATAGTTTAGACTTCTCGCTTTATTGGCAATTATCTTTTTTGCCTCACCGATTAGTATCATATATCTAACTTTCTCTTTTACTTTGATTATAAAATCTCCATAGTCTATACCCTTATCTCTGCCGCCTGCTATAAGAAGTATCTTACCATTCATAGCATCTATCGCCTTTATTGCAGCATCTGGATTTGTACCCTTAGAGTCATTATAGTATTTAACTCCATTCTTTTCTCTCACAAACTCTATACGATGTTCAAGCCCCTTAAACTCTTTACATGCTTCAACTATTTCTACAAATGGCACTTCCATATAATATCCTACTGCCATAGCTGCCATTACATTTTCATAGTTGTGATTTCCGATTAGTTTTAACTCATCAAGTCTTAAAAGTTTTATAGTCTTTGTCTTGTCTTTAAAAAATATTGCATCATTATTTATATAAAAACCCTCTGACAAAGTTCGTTTACTACTAAAGAATACTGTCTTGCATTTAAACATATTTTTTTGGAATACTAAGTCCCTCATTATTTGGTCTTCATAATTTAAAATAATGACATCCTTAGACTCCATATTTAAAGCTATGTTTAATTTTGCATTTATATACTCCACATAGTTAGTATATCTATCAAGATGGTCTGGACTAAAATTTAAAATTGCTGCCACATGAGGTTTAAACTTCACTATGTCTTCCAATTGGAAGGAGCTACACTCAACTACATACTTTGTGAATTCAGTTTCACTAAGCACCTTTTCACAATATGGCGTACCTACATTGCCAACTACCTGCACATCTTCTTCAAATTTCTTTCTTAGTATTTCTCCTACTAATTCAACTGTGGTAGTTTTACCATTTGAACCGGTGATGGCACATAACTCTGCCTTGCTATATAAATAGGCGAGTTCCAATTCTGATATAATTGGTATGCGCTTCTTATTTACTTTCTGATATACTGAATTAGTCTTTGGAAAGCCTGGGCTTATTATGCAGATATCTATATCTTTTAAATCTTCATCACTTATATTTTCTATTTGTATTTTTAATTTTGCTTTGCCATATATATTCTTTTTAATTTTATCAATACTAATTTGAGGGTTGTTATCAAACAACACTACTTCAATGTCATTTTTAATTAATAGTTTTGAAGCGGCTATACCACTTAAGCCTGCTCCAAGCACTATGGCCTTATGCATTTACACCCCTCAAAATAATATATGTTATCACACATCCAATGATTGTAACTACAGTAAATAGCGCAACAATTTTATTTTCACTAAAACCACATTTTTCAAAATGGTGATGTATAGGCGCCATCTTAAAAAATCTCTTACCATGAGTAGCTTTAAAATAAAGTACTTGTATAATTACTGATAACACTTCCACGAGATATATTATGCCAAATATAGGCAAGTAGTACTGCATCTTAAGAGCTATCGCCATGAATGCCACGTAGGCACCAAGGAACAATGAACCTGTATCTCCCATAAAAAGTTTTGCTGGATAGTGATTAAATATCAAAAATGCAAGTAAGATAGCAAGTATGAGTAAATTTATATACAATAATTCAGTATTTTCATTTTCATATGATATAGCAATATATAACAGTGATACCACTATAGTTACCATAGCGCAGAGTCCATCAAGTCCATCAGTGAAATTTACTCCGTTGTTTGTACCTACGATTATGAATATTAAAAATATAAATGTAAAAATATTTGACATCGTATTGAAGTTAAAACAAATGATAAGTCCAAAGCCTGCAAATAGTATCTGCAAAATCAATTTAAAAAGTCCTGGTAGACCTTTAGTGTTTTTCTTTGATATCTTTAGATAGTCATCAATTAATCCTATGAAACCAAAGATAATAATAAAGATATTGATTTTAAGTGCAAGTGTACCATTGACATAGTCTTTTAATATCAACAAGAATAACTCAACTATTAAGAACACAACTATGAACACCACACCTGCCATAGTAGGCGTACCTACTTTTTTAAGATGCGTCTCTGGTCCATCGCTCCTTACTACCTGTCTAAATTGCAAGAGCCCTAGTTCAATCCATGCTGCATAAAAAAGTATCACTGATACTACAAATACTAAAAAGAATAAAAACACTGGATTGAATAAAATGTCATATAATTTACTCATTGTTTGTCAACACTTCCTTCATAATATCGTGAAAAATTGTAGTGGCAAATGTAGCGCTCGCCTGCTTCTCACCTTCGAGATTTGGTTGGTCTACTACCACATATACTACTAAATTTGGATTATCCATATCGTCAAAGCCGATAAAGGATACCAAATAATTTTTGTCCGCTCTTGGTAACTTTTCTGCAGTGCCTGTCTTTCCGCCTATGTTTCTATTTTTTATCTGTGCATATTTTCCAGTACCAGTCTCTACAGTTTCAAACAACACCTCTCTAAGAAACTTAGATGTCTTTTCTGAAATAGTTTTTCTAATTACCGGTTTAACAATCTGCTTTATATATGTACCATTTTGATTTTCAATTCGCTTTACAAGATGTGGCTCATAATATTTGCCACCATTGATTGCTGAACAGAATGCAGATATGAGTTGAACCATAGTACAGTTATAGTTTTGGCCAAATGAATTTGTGTCAAGGTCAGTCCTTCCCATATTACTTGCATCATAGACAAGTTTACTTGTGTCCGCTTCATTTGGTAAATCTATATTTGTATACTCTCCGAAACCAAAAGTCTTTTGATATTTTGTAAATGTATTTATGCCAAGCATCTCTGCCATCTCAACCATACTCATGTTGCATGATTTTGACAAGGTCTCTACAAGATTTAATTTGCCATGTCCATTTCGATTGTTACACTTTATAGTCCACTTGTGCTCACCATCATCAAGTTCTATATATCCTTTGCATTCAAATGTCGCATCTTTAGAAACCATATTTTCATCTACTGCTGCAGAAAAGGTTACTATCTTCGCAGTCGATCCTGGCTCATATGTATCTTGCACACATAGATTTTTCCATCTACTATACCAAATGTTTTCCTTGCCAACTTCTTCTATATATTCTTCATCTAAACCTGTTAAGTCTCTTGGGTCATTTAGATTAAATCCATTTGTAGATGCCATGGCATATATCTCGCCATTATTTGGATTCATTATTATGGCACTTGCTGACTTAGAACCTATCTCACCCTGTTGCCACAATGATAATTTCTCTTCGCAAATTTTTTGCATCCTTGTGTCAATAGTAGTAACTATATTGTTGCCATCTATCGCCTGTTTCTGTACACTTTGAAGTTCATAATTGTCACCAAGATATCCATACTTTCTTCCATTGGTGCCAGATAACTCATTATCATAATATAGTTCTAATCCCATCACACTTTCGCCAGCATTATTTACAAAACCAATTACATTTGATGCTAGATAGTCGTTTGGATAATATCTCTTATACTCTTCCTCAAACCACACGCCATTAATTCTATCGTTTGAACCTTTTTCTTTAAACTCTTTGTTTTTGGCATCCTTATATGCTTCAAACTTTTCTTTATCTTCTATAGATAACTGTCTTGCATATCTCACATATGCCTTATCTCTCTTTTCGTTAATTAAATCTCTGAGTTCCCATCTATTGTACTCGTAAACATCTACTAGTGCATCGATAGTTGCATTTACATATCTATTATCTGGGTACGAGTTTATAACCTTTGGGTCTATAATCAAGTTATATACTTTGATAGAAGTAGCAAGTAAGTTTCCATCTGTGTCAAGTATATCGCCTCTCCTACTCGGTATTATCTCTGAATTATAACTTACCTGTCTCTGACTAAGCACTATCCTATTGTAATAATCTCCATCCACAACCATTAACTGATAAACTCTCAAACCTAACAATACAAAAATTATTGCCATGAATATGCTCACCAGCAATAATCTCCTCTTTACAATAGTTTCATTTCCCGTTTCAGTCTTTTTACTTTTACCGAATATTTTCATACTGACGAACAAATCCGTTGTCGCTCTTATCAAAATATATTATGTTCTTTTCAGTAGGTGTTATCATATTCAATTCCATGTATGCTTTCATCTTCAAGTCGTCAAATTTCATCTCAGTCTTTAATTTACGTGTTGAGTTGTCATTGTCATATTTTTTCTTATCAAGAGTTGCTTCAAGCTTAACTATATCGTCACTTGTCTTCATCACTCTATAAGTCTCTATGGCAATACACGAAAGGGATGCTATCAAAGCCACAAAAAGCAATGCATTCAATAAAACTATAATTTTATCTACTATCTTCAATCTTTTTTTATACTTAATTCTTTTTTCCCTCTCACTTGCTCTATTGTAGATAGTATCTTCAAATCTCTTTACATTAAAATATGGAGTGAAAGTATTTCTTCCATAAATTACATCGCTTGTCATGATTATCCCCTTTCAAATATTCTTAGCTTCGCTGGTTTAGACCTTCTATTTTCATTAAGTTCTATATCAGTCGCCGTTATTACTTTTTTATTTACTATAAATCCTTTGCTCTTTTTGCCACACACACAGGGTAAATTTCTAGGGCAGGTGCATGGATTTTCAAATGTTTTAAACTTGTCTTTGACTAATTTGTCCTCTATAGAATTAAATGTGATGACGCATATTCTCCCACCGACATTTACTCTATCTATAACCTTATCTAGTGCTATGTTTATAACTTCCAACTCTCTATTGATATATACTCTAAATGCCTGGAAAGTTCTTTTTGCAGGATTCTTTTCGTTTCCTTCTCCCCACCTAAGCTTTGCAGGAATTGCAGATTTTATAATGTCAACTAATTCAAATGTGGTTTCAATCTCTTTCTTTTTTCTCTCAGCAACTATATGTTTTGCTATATTCTTTGCAAAATTGTCTTCACCAAAATCTCTGATTATGTGAAATATTTCTTCTTCTGAAAAAGTATTTACAAGGGTCTTACAAGTGAGTGCACTACTCTTATCCATTCTCATGTCTAGCACTGCATCATGGTTATAAGAAAAGCCTCTGTCACCTTCATCAAACTGATAGCTTGATACTCCAAGGTCAAATAATATTCCGTCTATCTTATCTATACTATATTTATCAAGTACCTCATCAACATTTTCAAAATTATTTTTCTCTATAAATAATTTTTTATCATTTATGTAATCTTTTAATCTTTCAGAAGTAAACTTTATAGCATCCTCATCCTGATCTATACCTATGAGATATCCCTTGCCAGCCTTTAGTCTCTCTAATATTTTTTCACTATGTCCACCGCCACCAAGTGTCGCATCTACATAGATACCATCTTTATTGACATTCAATCCATCTATTGTCTCATTTAACAACACAGGAATATGATTAAACATTAGATGCCAAGTCCTTCCATCTTTCTTGACATATCGTCAGAGTCATCGAAATTATTTTTCTTTAAAAATAAATCAGTATCCCAGATTTCTATGTGGTCTCCGACTCCTAAGAAAGTAATATCTTGTTTAAGTCCTGCTACATTCCTAATCGCAACTGGCAACTGTACTCTTCCCATCTTATCAGGTGACACTTCCGTCGCTCTTCCTATAAATAATCTTTTAAACTCTCTAGCATTTTTATTTGAATATGGAAGTGAATTAATTTTTTCTGAAAACTTATCCCAAGTTTCTTTGTCATATATTTCCAAGCAATCATCTATACCTTTAGTAATCACAAAAACTTCTCCAAGCAAATTTCTAAATTTGTTTGGAATAATCAATCTTCCTTTTTGATCAATTGTGTGATTGTATTCGCCTGTAAACATATTCTCTATTTTTTATAAACTTTGAGATTTTTTACTAATATAAATAATAAAAATAATTTTTTCCCTAAAAAATAAGGGAAGATGTGAAAAGTGGTACATGGAGGGCATGTTTTTTTACCACTTTTTTACACTATCTCCCACTTATATGGTATATTCTACCACTTTTTTGCAATTTGTCAAGTATATTTTTAGGAAATTTTGTGATATAATACCCATATGAAAAATATGAAGAAAATAGCATATTTGCTGATTTGCCTTATTTTATTTGCCTGTTCAAGTAATCCAAATTCAACCCTAAATCATTCCCCAGAAGAGGTTAAAAACAACATAATAGTTGATAAGGACTACGGAAAAGGCAATAAAGATATAGTGGTTTTCTCCACAAACGATACCCTATCTGCTTTTAACGATAACTTAGGCTTTGCAGGTATCAAATACTATATTGACCATTTTGACAAAAGGGAAAACTTTACCACCTTCGTGGATGTGGGGAACTTTTCAGCCGGAA
Source organism: uncultured Eubacteriales bacterium (assembly GCA_900313535.1). Lineage (GTDB taxonomy): Bacteria > Bacillota > Clostridia > Lachnospirales > Lachnospiraceae > UBA3633. Next base: position 3,030 of record OMRR01000030.1, on the reverse strand, counting down.
CCGAAATTGCAGAAAAATCTAAGGGAAAATCCTCTATAGAAATAATGAATATGATGGGCTATGACATTATAGTCCCTGGAAGTTATGAATTTAGCTATGGTATAGATACATTTTATGAAAATATGAAAGCCCTAAAGGCCACTGTCGTATGTTGCAATATTTATGACATAAAAAAAGGTGAGATACCATTCACACCTTATGTAATATATCAATATGGAAATTTAAAAGTTGCCTTCGTAGGTGTCACAAGTCCTGAGGCTCTACTGCTTTCAGAGACTCATGATTATTTTTATGATGAGAACAACGAACAATTAATTTATTTATTTGAAGATGAAGATGGCGAAGTGCTCTATAAACAAGTGCAAAGTGCAGTCGATGCTGCAAAGAGCGAAGGTGCAGATAAGGTTATACTTCTTGCCCACCTTGGCATAGAGGGAATCATAGAAAAGTGGTCATCTACAAGAGTTATAGCAAATACAAAAGATATAGACGCAGTTATAGATGGACACTCTATGGAAGTGCTTGACAATGGACTTATGATAAATAAAGTTGGAAAGTTTATACCACTCGTACAAGCCGGTTCAAAATGCAAATATGTAGGAGCTATAAATATATCAAAAGAAAATTACATCAACCAAGCTGTACTTAAAGAGAGGTCAGTAAATACAAAAGATGAAAGAATACAAAAAGAGATTGACAAGGTGCTTGAAAAATATAGCAAATAATTATTGTCGTCCTAATCTGCGCCCCAGCAATCTCTTTATAAAAATACTTTTTATTGATTGATAATTGATAATATATCTGGGAGTAATTGTTTTTTTCTACTCAATACTCCTGGCATATCATATACATTATTCTCTATTTTTTTATATTGTATATTCTTATTAAGTTTGAAGTCTGTAGTAAGAAGTACACTAGTCTCTTTTATAACATCTGTAATCATAAGCATAGCCCAATTTAGAGAATTCTTTAATCTAACTTCATCCAATACTTTTAAATATGCTTCTTTGTAATTGTCAAGGTCTCTCAATGTAACTACTTCGCATTGACCGATACCTACACTTACACCATTTTCAGTATAGATCTTAAAGTCAGATTCTATTTTTTCATTTGCCGCATCTACTGTAAGTCCGCCCATGCTACTAAACATCTTTTGGGCAAATTCATTCAAATCAACCTTAGCAATCTTTGATAATTCATGCGCCGCCTCTGCATCTATCTTTGTTGTAGTAGGACTTTTTAATATTACTGTATCAGATATTAATCCAGCAAGTAAAACTTTAGCTTCTATCTCATTTGGTTTCATATTGTGTTTTAAATACTGCTGATAAACTATAGTGCAGGTGCTTCCAAGTGGTTCTATATCCATGTATATAGGGAGTGTAGTCTTAAGTGCACCTAACCTATGATGGTCTATAATTTCTACAATATTTGCCGTCTCTAAGCCCTTTATACTTTGTGAGGCTTCATTGTGGTCAACAAGAATTACATTGTGCTTTGGAGCGTCAAGGAAACATCTTCTTGTGACATACCCAATATACTTGTTGTCTTCATATACAGGATAGCCTCTAAGTTTAGATTTAGTAAGTATTGCTTTGCCATCCTCAAATAAATCCTCTGCTTCAAATCTCTCTTCTCTTTTCTTTATAACATCTTTAATTAATGGGGCTTTGTCAATCTTCCCAAGTTTATCTATATTTTGCATGAACCAAAGAGCGATGTTGTCAATAGAGAGAAGTCCTACAAATTCTCCGCCATCATATATAGGATATGATGATGGATTCTCTTCATTATAATACTTTGACAAAGTGGTAAGTGGCATATTCACATCCATCTTTTCACTTGGCTCTAAAATCACATCTTTTACTGTAGGATATATGTGATTCTTATATACTGGCGCCTCTGCCCCTATGCTCTCAAAAAACTTTTGAATACTCTTAGTTAGATTACCTATACGAACTGCTATATACTCATTGTTGCTATCAATCTTATTCTTCAAATCTGCATACGCATAAGCACTACAAAGACTGTCCATGTCAGGGTTTCTATGACCTGTAATATAAATCTTACTCATAATCTAAAATAAACTCCTTTCGTAATAAAACTTCTTAAGCCACATTATTGTATCAAATATTTAATGGAAATGCAAAGATTTAAGGGATTAAAAAAGCGGGCAGGAGCCCGCTAATACTATAGACTGATAATCTATGCCACGTTGCCAGTATATGAACGCCTAATTTGTAACTAATACTGGTTTAAGGCTATCTAATTTTACTAAACCTATACCACTTGTATCATAAATATTAATCCAAGCAATATCACCATTCCTCTCCAATGTAAACGCGTCTGCATCATTCATAGAAAATGTAATTTCACCTGAACTTGGCACTGTAACTGTGGCATCAAATAATTGATCACTTGCACTTGCAAAAGCACCATTATTAAACTTATTCTTACTTATCATAAAGCGAACATCTCCACCAATCGGTGTCGTTGGATTTCCTTTATCATATAAATATAACTTAATATCTTTTACTTTCACATGCGCATCATCAGACTCAGCCTTTATAGCAGGTGCCCCTTGACCGTGACGCACTACTTCTGCTGCTTGGTCACTTACATATTGATTCTCAATATAGTTAAGTGTTGCCCACTGTGGAATTACTTTTGGATCATAATATGTATATTTTATATTTGAAATCTGTACATTTTCTGTTGTGTCTCCTGTATATGGGAAATATACTCTTTTATAAGTATGTCTTGCTGATGTGCTTGTACCTGTGCTATAACCAGTGACTTGAGGCACACTAGCCCAATCAGGCTCCGACTCATTGGTAATACCATAGGCTGTTTGTAATGTATTAGTGCCCCAATAGTAAAAACTATAATCTATACCATCATCGACTTTTTTCCACGAAATAGTCTGTTTTCCATAATTCCAATTTGAAGTTTGACCATATGGGTTACTAGAAGGGATGGATCCTGTTGTTCCACCTTTATATTTTGTGCCTCTTGGTACATTTATAGTTA